>JAURXE010000625.1 GCA_030654635.1 Pseudomonas sp. | reverse complement strand
GCAAGACCCTGGTGGTCGACAAGGTGAAAGCCCTGGGCCGTGGCGAGCGGGAGATCAACCCATTGAATGTCAAATTGGCGCTGTTTAGCGGTACAGAAAAAGTCGCCGACCTGAAACCCGTCAGCCTGGCGCGCGGTGAGGCGGTGTGTTTGTACGTCACCGGCTCGGCAGGCAAGTTCTCCCCGGTGTGGGTCAAGCGCCCAGCCGCAACTCAATAACAACTAACCGTTGGCGGATCGCAAGGCAGGGCTTCGGCCCTGCCTTCGCCAGCGCCGACACAGACACAGACACAGACACAGACAACCAAGCTGCGCCGAACCTTCGAGCAGCAGCAGTAGCACGTAAACCTAACCCTTACGCACTACCCAGGAGATACAGCATGATTCCGATTATTTTGTCAGGCGGTAGCGGCTCACGACTTTGGCCCCTGTCGCGTAAACAGTTCCCGAAACAATTTCTCGCCCTGACTGGCGATCACACCCTGTTCCAGCAAACCATCGAACGGCTGAACTTCGACGGCGTCCAGCCACCGATGATTGTCTGCAACATCGAACACCGCTTTATCGTTGAAGAACAACTTAGCGCCCTCAAGCTTGAGACCCAGGCCATAGTGCTTGAGCCCTTTGGCCGCAACACCGCGCCTGCGGTGGCCATTGCGGCGATGAAGCTGCTCAACGAAGACCGCGACGAGTTGCTGCTGGTACTGCCGGCCGACCATGTACTGGAAGACCACAAAGCCTTCCAGCGCGCCCTGGCCCTGGCCACCATCGCCGCCGAAAACGGCGAGCTGGTACTGTTCGGCGTACCGGCCAACAAGCCGGAAACCGGTTATGGCTATATCAAGTCTGCCCCCGACGCGCTGCTGCCGGAAGGCGTCAGCCGGGTCGCCAAATTCGTCGAAAAACCCGATGCGCAAAAAGCCACCGAGTTTGTTAAGTCCGGCGATTACTTCTGGAACAGCGGGATGTTTTTGTTTCGCGCCAGCCGCTTTCTCGATGAGCTGAAGAAACACGAGCCGGACATCTACGACACCTGCCTGCTGGCGCTGGAACGCAGCACATACGATGGCGAGCAGATCAACATCGACGCGGCCACCTTCGAGTGCTGCCCAAATGACTCGATCGACTGCGCGGTGATGGAAAAAACCCAACGCGCCTGCGTGGTGCCTCTCGACGCTGGCTGGAGCGATGTCGGCTGCTGGTCATCGCTGTGGGATGTGAAAGAGAAAGACAGCAACGGTAACGTCACCCAGGGCGACGTGGTGGTGCGCGACAGCTTTAACTGCCTGGTGCATGGCAACGGTAAGTTGGTCTCGGTGATCGGCCTGCAGGACATCGTGGTGGTGGAAACCAAAGACGCCATGATGATCGCCCACAAGGACCGGGTGCAGGAGGTCAAACAGCTGGTCAACACCCTCAACGAGCAAGGCCGCACTGAAACCCAGACCCATTGCGAGGTCTATCGCCCGTGGGGCTCCTACGACTCGGTGGACATGGGCGGGCGCTTCCAGGTCAAACACATCACGGTCAAACCCGGCGCCCAGCTGTCGCTGCAAATGCACCACCACCGCGCCGAACACTGGATTGTGGTGTCGGGTACCGCCCAGGTGACCTGCAACGAAAAGACCTTCCTGCTCACGGAAAACCAGTCCACCTACATCCCGATTACCGCGGTGCATCGCCTGGCTAATCCGGGCAAGATCCCGCTGGAGATCATCGAGGTGCAATCGGGTAGCTACCTGGGCGAAGACGACATCGAGCGGCTGGAAGACGTCTACGGCCGCAGCGTCGAACCGCTGCAAACCAGCCTTAGCCTGGTCAGTTAAAGCCTGGCAATGACTAACGCCCGCCCCTGCCAAGGGCCGGGCGTTTTTTTTTGCG
>JAURXE010000624.1 GCA_030654635.1 Pseudomonas sp. | reverse complement strand
TTTTCAGGAAGGCAGCTTCGTGCCTTATCTGGGTGTGCGCTATCGCCTGCAAAAGGTTGGCAGCGAGCAGGTGCTTGAGGGAGATTTTCACGCCATGGTGGCCAACGACGGCCCGCACTACGGCGACAACCTCAAACTCATGGGCCCAGGTAAATACCAACTCACCTACTGGGTCAGCGCTCCCGGCGGTCATGGCGCGCATTTCGGCCGGCATACCGACAAGGAAACCGGCGTGGCGCCCTGGTTCGCCCCGTGCGAACT
Organism: Pseudomonas sp.; assembly: GCA_030654635.1. Taxonomy (GTDB): domain Bacteria; phylum Pseudomonadota; class Gammaproteobacteria; order Pseudomonadales; family Pseudomonadaceae; genus Aquipseudomonas. Next base: position 2,781 of record JAURXE010000624.1, on the reverse strand, counting down.
GAACTACAACTTCACCTTCGCCGGCATCGGCAAGAAAGGCGGCTACTAGGTCCAACGGCGCGCCTGAGGGCGCGCCCTTTGCTGGAGAAGCCTGATGAAGCTTTACCCCTTGCTGCTTGCCGCGCTGTCCAGTGTCGCCCTGAGCGGTGTCGCCCTGGCCGCCCCCTTGCCCAGCTATGAACTGCAGATCCGCGACGGGCATTTCACCCCGGCCAGCCTGCAAGTGGCCGCCGGGCAACGGTTCAAGATCATCGTGCATAACCTCGGTCAAGGCCCGGTGGAGTTCGAAAGCACGCCGCTGCGCATCGAGAAGGTGCTCAGCCCCGGCGTCAGATCCTTCGTCGTCATCCACCCGCTCAAACCCGGCAGTTATGGCTTCTTCGACGAGTTCCACCCGGAACTGCCGCCTGGCGTGATCGAGGCTCGTTGAGCCGTTAATTTCGAGGTTTACCCCATGGAACAAGCCCTGCTGATCGTCTGGCGCGAAAGCGTCGAAGCCCTACTGGTGATCGGGATTTTATTCGCCTGGCTGCGCCAGCAACCCGGCCGGCGCCACGCCATGGCCTATCTGTGGGGCGGCGTGGGCCTGGGCCTGCTGTTGGCCGGGCTGCTGGCCGGTTTGATGGCGCTGGCCGGCAACTGGATGAATGGCCCGAGCGGAGAATGGTTCCAGGCCGGCCTGAGCCTGGTCGCCAGCCTGCTGATATTGCAGATGGCCTGCTGGATGGCGCGCCACGGCGGGCAACTGCGCCAGCAACTACAGCGCGACGCCGGTGCAGCCTTGCAGCAAGGCCGCTTGCTCAGCCTGAGCCTGCTGGTGGCGCTGGCAGTGGCCCGCGAGGGCAGCGAAACGGTGATCTTTCTCTATGGTGTCAGCACCACGGCCAACCCATCCAGCCTGGCCTTCGGCGCCCTGCTCGGCTTGCTGCTGGGGCTGGCCTGCTTTGCCCTGCTGCAAGCCGGCAGCCGCTTTATCGCCTGGCGGCAGTTCTTTTTAATCAGCGAATGGCTGCTGATTCTGCTCGGCGGCGCCCTGCTGATCAGCGCCCTGGACCGGGCCAGCGCACAGTGGATGGCCCTGGAACTGCCCGAGCAGCTGTACACCCTGATCGGCACACCGCTGTGGGACAGCTCGGCCCTGTTGGATGACGGCAGCCGCGTCGGCACCCTGCTGGCCAGCCTGACCGGCTACCGGGCCATGCCCTCGGCACTCCAAGCGCTGCTGCTGGGCGGTTACTGGCTGCTGGCCTGGCGCCTGCTGCGCAAGCCCGCCCCCGTGCTGCGGAGCTGCCTGGCGTGAACAGCGCCATTAATGCCTGGCTAACCCAAACGGGCCACGCCATGCGCCGCCACGCGGGGGTGATTCGCCGCCTGCAATGGGCGGTGGTGCTGTTCTACTGCGTGCTGCTGGTCATCCCCGCGCTCTTGCCGTTGCCGCCGGCCGAAGGGGGAATCCTCAACAACCTGACCCTGCTGGCGCAGTTTTTGTTCTGGGGGCTGTGGTGGCCTTTCGTGCTGCTCTCGGTGGTGCTGTTTGGCCGGCTCTGGTGCGGCGTGCTCTGCCCGGAAGGGGCGCTGAGCGAATGGGCCAGCCAGCGCGGTCTGGGCCGTGGCACCCCACGCTGGATGCGCTGGGGCGGCTGGCCGACCCTGGCCTTTCTGCTCACCACCCTGTACGGCCAGCTGATCAGCGTTTACGACTACGCCCAGGCCGCACTGCTGATTCTCGGCGGCTCGACCCTGGCGGCGATGCTGGTGGGCTTTCTCTATGGCCGCGGCAAACGGGTCTGGTGCCGCTATCTGTGCCCGGTCAGCGGCGTGTTCGGCCTGCTGGCCAAGCTCGCGCCGCTGCATTTTCATGTCGATGAACAACGCTGGCGCGCCAACGCCGCGCCGCATTTGCCACCGCCCAATTGCGCGCCGCTGCTGGATATCCGCCGCATGCGCGGCGCTTCGGCCTGCCACGCTTGCGGGCGCTGCAGCGGCCAGCGCGACGCGGTGCAGCTGATCGCCCGCTCCAGCAACGAAGAAATCGTCCGTTACGGCAATAACGCCGACAGCCACTGGGACGTGCGCCTGCTGCTCTACGGCGTGATCGGCCTGGCCATGGGTGCCTTTCAGTGGACGGTCAGTCCCTGGTTTATCAGCCTCAAACAGGCCATGGCCGAATGGCTGGTGGCCCGCGATATTTTCTGGCCGCTAGAGGCCGACGCGCCCTGGTGGCTGCTGACCCACTACCCGCAATTGAACGATGCCTTCACCTGGCTGGACGGCCTGGCCATCAGCCTCTACCTGCTGGCCGCCAGTGTGCTGCTGGGCGGCGGCCTGCAGCTGCTGATCCACGTCGCCAGCCGCTTGGCCGGCCAGACCCCGGCCTTCGCCCGCCAGCTCATGCTGTGCCTGATTCCCCTGGGCGCTACCGGGCTGTTTCTCGGCCTGTCGGCCACCACGGTCAAACTGCTGCGCTACGAAGGCCTGGCCCTGCTCTGGGTACAGCCGAGCCGCGCCGCCCTGCTGCTGGCGGCCATAGGCTGGTGCCTGTGGCTAAGCTGGCGGGTCTGCAACCCCCTACCCGCCAGCCGCAAGGCGGCTTTGCTGCTGAGCATGGCCCTGGCCTGTGGCCTGATTGGTTATGGCTGGTGGCTGCAATTCTGGGGTTGGTAGGTGCGGAGTGGTAGACAAAAAGGCTGTGTAGCGGTTACGTGCTGCAAGGAAGCTAACCTTTCGAGAGAGGAAATTAGCCTTGATATTTGTGCTGTCTGCACCGGCCAATCGCGGATA
>JAURXE010000620.1 GCA_030654635.1 Pseudomonas sp. | reverse complement strand
GGCGAATTCGCTACGTGCCACTTGGGCGCGGCAATGGCGCTCGGCCAAGGTCAAGTAGGCGCTGCGTTGCAAGTCGTTGAGGGCCGCCACATGAATGCGCATATCCGCCGGTAAACGGCCTTCACGGTGCAGGTGATATAGCGCCGGCAGCAATTTATGTAGGGCTAAATCGCCAGTGCCGCCAAAAACCAGCATGTCGCAGGGGATGTTCACGTGGGGGCTCCGGCGGGCTTTGTCTGTGCGTAAATGGGGTGCATGTAGTATAACTACAAGCACACTACAACCCGGCATCGCCGAACAACATTGAGTCTAGCCCTGTGAATCTGTTGCAGCACATCGATCAATCCCGTCACCTGCTACGCAAATCGGAAATCAAGGTCGCCGATCACGTGTTGCTCGACCCGACGGCGGTGATGCACAGCTCCATGGCTGATCTGGCCCATGACGTCGGCATCAGCGAGCCGACCATAGTGCGCTTCTGCCGCGCCATTGGTTGCACCGGCTTTCAGGACCTGAAACTCAAGCTGGCCCAGAGCCTGGCCGCCGGTGCCAGTTTCGGCCAGTTCGCGATCACCGAGACCGATTCGGTGGCCGATTTCAGTCTGAAGATTTTTGACACCACCCTGCACACCCTGATGGAGGTGCGCGAGCGCCTCGACCCGCTGGCGCTGCAAAGAGCCATCAACGCCATCGCCCAGGCCCAGCGCGTGGAGTTCTATGGTTTTGGTGCCTCGGGTGCGGTGGCCGCCGATGCTCAGCACAAGTTCTTCCGCCTGCTGCTGACCGCCGCCGCCTACTCCGACCCGCATATGCAGGCGATGTCGGCGGTGACTTTGAAACCGACCGATGTGGCGATTTGCATCTCGCAATCGGGCCGCTCGAAAGACCTGCTGATCACCGCCAACCTGGTGCGCGAAACCGGCGCCACGCTGATCACCCTGTGCCCGAGCCAAACTCCGCTGGCCGAGCTGGCGACCATCAACCTGGCCATCGACGTGGTGGAAGACACCGACATCTACACCCCGCTCACTTCACGCATCGCCCATCTGGTGGTGATCGACGTGCTGGCCATGGGCGTGGCCATGGCCCGCGGCCCGGATCTGGTCAATCACCTGAAGAGCGTCAAACGCAGTTTGCGCAGCTTGCGCCTGTCGCCCAAGTCGGTAAAAGCGCTGGATGATTGAGGGTTAATGGGTGGACTGCGGCCTTCACCCAATCTTCACCGCTCTGCCGCCAAACCGTCATCTGTTTCATCGATCCTATGGCTCCCCGCATCTCGCCTTGGGAGTTAGGACATGACTCGTACCGTTGATGACGCATCGCACAGCCCCGCCCGTAAACGCCGTGATCTGGAAGATCGTAAGCGCATGGAGTATCGACGGGCGATCGAGGATTTCTCCGAGCGGCGCCGCTTGAACTACGAAATCCTTGATTACCCAGAATTAGTGGCTGCCAACGCAGCGGTCACTATTGGCTTAAACCGGCACGCTTAGGCTGCCGTTAAAGCCCACGGCGAGGGCGCTGATCTGGGTGCGCTCGCTGCGGATAAAGGCCTGAAACGCCTGCGCCACCGGTGACAGACGTTTGCCGCGGGCGTGCACCACGCACCAGCTGCGGTACAGCGGCAG
>JAURXE010000618.1 GCA_030654635.1 Pseudomonas sp. | reverse complement strand
CGCGACAAGCGGTCGATGTCTTTCAGATCAAACTCGATCTCGGCTTCTTGCGCGGCGGCCAGCAAGTGCAGGATGGTGTTGGTCGAGCCGCCCATGGCGATGTCCAGCGTCATGGCGTTTTCAAAGGCCTTGAAGTTGGCGATGTTGCGCGGCAGGGCCGAGTCGTCGTTGTCCTGGTAGTAGCGTTTGCACAGCTCCACCGCAGTACGCCCGGCTTGCAGAAACAACTGCTCGCGGTCGCTGTGGGTGGCCAAGGTTGAGCCGTTGCCGGGCAGGGCTAACCCCAGGGCTTCCATCAGGCAGTTCATCGAGTTGGCGGTGAACATCCCCGAGCAACTGCCGCAGGTCGGGCAGGCGCTGCGTTCGTATTCGGCGACTTTCTCGTCGCTGGCGCTTTCGTCGGCGGCGATCACCATGGCATCGACCAGGTCCAGACCATGGCTGGCCAGCTTGGTTTTGCCGGCTTCCATCGGCCCGCCAGAAACGAACACCACCGGGATATTCTGGCGCAAGGCGGCCATCAACATGCCTGGGGTGATTTTGTCTCAGTTACTGATGCAGACGATGGCGTCGGCGCAGTGGGCGTTGACCATGTACTCGACCGAGTCGGCGATGATCTCCCGCGATGGCAGCGAATAGAGCATGCCGTCGTGACCCATGGCGATGCCGTCATCGACCGCGATGGTGTTGAATTCTTTGGCCACGCCGCCGGCGCGCTCGATCTCGCGGGCAACCAGCTGGCCCATGTCCTTCAAGTGCACGTGGCCGGGCACGAACTGGGTGAAGGAGTTGGCGATGGCGATGATTGGCTTCTTGAAATCTTCGTCCTTCATTCCAGTGGCGCGCCACAGCGCACGGGCACCGGCCATGTTGCGGCCGTGGGTGGAGGTTTTCGAGCGATAGTCAGGCATGGCGGCGTTCTCGGGGGTCAGGCGGTCACGAAAAAATCAGAATACCCGATCTGCCGCATGGGGCGGCAGCTCGGTGATGCTTGGGTGGGCAACCGCGAAGCGTTGTCCACCCTGGGTATCCAAGGTGCGTAGGGTGGGAAACGGCGCAGCCTTTCCCACCAGAGGGATATTAACTATTGGGCAGCAAACGGCAGGTCAGGCTCTTGATATAGCGGGTTTCCGGGATGGCCGGATGCACTGGGTGGTCCGGGCCTTGGCTGCCGCGTTCAAGCAGTTGCATGTTGCGATCCAGATGACGGGCGCTGGTCAGCAGGATGTTCTGCAGGTCGTCTTCCGGCAGGTGCATCGAGCAGCTGGCGCTGACCAGAATGCCGTCTTTGTTGAGCAGACGCATGGCTTGTTCATTTAGGCGGCGGTAAGCGGCTTCGCCGTTTTTCAGGTCTTTTTTGCGTTTGATAAAGGCTGGTGGATCGACGATCACCACGTCGAAGCGCTCTTCCGCGGCTTTTAGCTGCTTGAGGGCTTCGAATACGTCGCCTTCCAGGCAGGCAACTTTCTCGTTCAGGCCATTCAGGCCGGCGTTGCGCTCGACACCGTCGAGGGCGAAGGCCGAAGCGTCCACGCACATCACATCGCTGGCACCGAAGGCGGCGGCTTGCACGCCCCACCCGCCGATGTAGCTGAACAGGTCCAGCACCCGCTTGCCTTTGACGTAAGGGGCGATGCGCGCGCGGTTCATCCGGTGGTCGTAGAACCAGCCGGTTTTTTGCCCTTGCATAACCGGCGCTTCGAATTTGACGCCGTTCTCTTCCAGCGCAACCCACTCAGGCACTAGGCCGAAGGCGGTTTCCACGTAGCTGCTCAGGCCTTCGGCATCGCGTGCGGCGGAGTCGTTTTTGAACAGAATGCCGCTGGGTTTACAGACCTGGACCAGGGCGGCAACCACGTCGTCCTTGTGCTTCTCCATGGTCGCCGAAGCCAGTTGTACTACCAGAATGTCGCCGAAGCGATCGACCACCAAGCCTGGCAGCAGGTCGGAATCGCCAAACACCAAGCGGTAATAAGGCTTGTCGAACAGCCGCTCGCGCAACGACAGGGCGACATTAATGCGATGCACCAGCAAGGACTTATCCAGCACATGGGCCGCGTCGCGCGAGAGCAAGCGGGCGCAGATCAGATTATTCGGACTAACGGCAACAATCCCTAAGGGTTTGCCGCTGGAGGCCTCAAGAATCGCCTGATCGCCACTGGCAAAGGTATTCAGGGGGGTGGCGGCAACATCGACCTCGTTGCTGAATACCCACAGGTGGCCGGCGCGCAGGCGGCGATCGGCATTGGCTTTGAGGCGCAGGCGGGGCAGAGACATGGGAGGCTTTCTCGGGGGGTAAAAAGCGCGATTATAACGCAGGGTCAGTCTTGCCGTGGTGCGCAGTTGCGCGAGCAAAATAGATGCAACTATGGCTACACTTAGGCATCACTTAATAAAGATCTAGCCCATGGCCGTCGAACTCAGTACCGAACAGATTCAACAGGCCTTGCTGGGCATTAGTGTGCCACCGCAGCCGCAGATCATGGTTGACCTGCAGATGGAGCAGTACATGCCGGAGCCTGACTTGGCGGCTATCGCCAAGTTGATCAGCCAGGATCCAGGGTTGTCGGGGGCATTGCTGAAAATCGTCAACTCACCGTATTTTGGCCTGACCAACCGGATTATTTCGATCCGTCAGGCGGTCAATTTGCTTGGCTGCAATACCGTCATCAACCTGATCAATGCCCAATCGATCAAGGGTGAGATGAGCGATGAGACCATTGTCACCCTCAATCGCTTCTGGGACAGCGCCCAAGACGTGGCCATGACCTGTCTGACGCTGGCCAAGCGGATTGGCTACCAACCCTCGGATGAGGCCTATGCGCTGGGGCTGTTTCATAACTGCGGGATTCCGCTGATGCTCAAGCGTTTCCCCGACTATATGGGTGTGTTGGAGCAGGCTTACGGCAATGCTTCGGCAGAGGTGCGGGTGGTTGATAGCGAGAACGATCAACTTGATACCAATCATGCCGTGGTTGGCTATTACGTCGCCAAATCCTGGAACCTGCCGCGGCATATTTGTGATGTGATAGCTCAGCATCATAATGCGCAGGGTGTGTTCAGTGAGGACAGCAGCCGCGACAGCAAACAGAAGACCCTATTGGCTATTTTGAAAATGGCCGAACATATTTGCGGTTGTTATCGCACCCTCGGTCAGCAAGACGCAGACCACGAGTGGTCGAGCATTCAAACTACTATTCTTGAATATGTCGGCTTTACCGAATATGAGTTTGATACGCTTAAAGAGACCATCCGCGACCTCGATATACGCTGACTCGCGGCCGCGGCGGTTCGTAGTTAAATCGCTGGCCCGTAGTGTTGCAGCTCACAGTTAAGTCATGGGTTTGCGGCGCGCTGCAGTTCGCAATTTAAGTCGCAAGATGGGTTGAGCGCAGCGATACCCATCACCCCGCAGTCCGAGGCTTTTTTGCTTGTATGCCTGAGCTACCCGAAGTTGAAACCACCCGCCGTGGCATTGCGCCCTATGTCGAGGGCCTGCGCGTCACTCAGGTGATAGTGCGTGAGCGGCGTTTGCGCTGGCCTATCCCCGAAGATCTGGACGTGCGCTTGTCTGGGCAGCGGATTGAGCGCGTCGAGCGGCGCGCCAAGTACCTACTGCTGTATGCCGAATCCGGTTGCCTGATCAGCCACCTGGGCATGTCGGGTAGCCTGCGGCTGGTGCCGGCCGACACGCCGGTGGCCAAGCATGAGCACGTGGATATCGTCATGGAGTCTGGCTTGGCGCTGCGCTATCACGACCCGCGGCGCTTTGGCGCCATGCTCTGGAGCGCCGACCCGCTCAAGCATCAGTTGCTGCAAAAGCTCGGGCCTGAGCCCTTGAGTGAGGCCTTTGATGGCGAGCGGCTGTATCAGCAATCGCGGGGCAAAAGCATCGCCATCAAGCTCTTTATCATGGACAACGCTGTGGTGGTGGGGGTGGGCAATATCTATGCGTCCGAGGCGTTGTTTGCCGCCGGTATCGACCCGCGCCGCGCCGCGGGCAGTGTCTCGCGGGCGCGCTACTTCAAACTGGCTGCGGCGATTAAGCGCATCCTCGCCGCTGCCATCGAGCGCGGGGGCACCACCTTGCGTGATTTTGTCGGTGGCGATGGCCAACCCGGTTACTTTCAGCAGGAGTTGTTTGTTTACGGACGCGCCGGCGAGTTTTGCAAATGCTGCGGCAGCACCCTGCGCGACGTCCGCCTGGGCCAGCGCGCCAGCGTCTATTGCCCCAAGTGCCAGCGTTAAGATGCGAGCCAGTGCTGGCAACCCATGCCTACGCAGTCGAGCGTTCGCCGGCTGGTGCGGCAAAGACACTTTGCTTAGGGTTTTTAGGCTGGAAAAAGCCGCTCGAAATTTTTCTGCTGATTGACGGCGTTCACGCTGACAATTATCAACGCACTGTTATAGTTAGCTTTACCAACACGAATAGCTGAAGGATCTCCCCATGAATCTGTTCCGCACGACCGCCGCTCTACTGGCACTGACCACTGGTTTGCTGGCCCTGCCGGCGCAGGCAGAGGACGTTCAGCAGAACACATACAGCAACACCGCCAGCGGTGATCCGCTGTACAACGTTGAAGCGCCCAAGGCTTACGCAATGATTGGCGACTTGTTTATTGCGCGCCCCCTGCTTATAGGTGCTACTGCTATTGGTGCGGTCGCCTTCGTGATCAGTCTGCCTTTTACCCTTGCCAGTGGAGGCGTAAAAGATGCGGGTACTGCCTTGGTGGTTGAGCCCGGTCGTGAAGCCTTTGTGCGTTGCCTGGGTTGCGATACCAGCGGTTATCAGCACAACTAAACACTTAACGGTGCCTGACAAAAGCCGGTCAAATGACCGGTTTTTTGTTGTCTGGCGATTGCTATCGAAAGTTTGCCTGGGCTGTCATGCGCATGGATAATGCCGGCGCTTTGCCATGATGGCAGCGACAACTGGGTTTGTCGTAGCGGCTTAGTCGTATCGACAGAGGTCCAGCAGGGCTGCAACCGAGTTATCCACCTATGCATTTCAGTATTGATCAATGGCGTGCCTGGGCTCCGGGGCTCGAGAGTGCGGCAGACTGGAATGCCTGGTTGGCGGTGCAGCCAGCCGCGGCGCCGGGTGGCGAGCTGCCTTCGGTGAGCTTTCTTCCCGCCCTGCAGCGGCGGCGCCTGGGTGCCTTGGGGCGCATGTTGTTCCATGTCGCCTGGCCATTGGCCGAGGGCCAGCCGCCCATGCCGTTGGTGTTTGTTTCCCGTCACGGTGAAACCCCACGCACCTTGGCGGTGCTGCAGGCGCTGGCAACGGATGAGCCGCTGTCGCCGACCCAATTTAGCTTGTCGGTGCACAACGCCATTATTGGCCAGTGGTCGATTCTGCGCGGCGATACTAGTGAAATGACCGCCCTGGCCGGCGAAGGCGATGGCCTCGAGCACGGCGTGCTGGAGGCGCTGAGCTTGCTGGCGGAAGGCGCACCCTCGGTATTGCTGGTGGTGGTGGAGGAAGCCCAGCCGGAACTCTATGCGTCTTTTATCGATGACGTGCCCTGCGCCTATGCGTTGGCCCTGCGCCTGGTGCCGGGCCGAGATTGGCAGCTGCAACTGGGCAGTGGCAGCGGGCCGAGAGCGCCCTGGCCCCATGGCTTTTCCTTACTGCAGGCCTTAACCGACAACTCCTCAAATGCCGCCTCAGGCGGCTTTACTCATTATTGGAATAGCCGGCAATGGACATGGTCACGCAACAAGGGCTGAGTCGCCGCAGCGCGCCTTACGCCTGGCGGCTGCTGGCCACCGCACTGAGCTTTAGCCTGTTCGGCCTCGGCGGCGTGCTGTTGCGGCTGCTGGTGTTTCCGCTGTTGGCGCTGCTGCCCGGCGATGCCCTGGGTCGGCGTACCCGGGCCCGCGCCACGGTGAGCCTGAGTTTTCGCTGGTTCGTCGAGTTTATGTTTCGCACGGGCGTGCTGACCTATGAAGTTGAAGGCGCCGAGCGTCTCGGCCGGCCGGGGCAGATGGTGATTGCCAATCACCCCTCATTGATCGATGTGGTGGTGCTGATCGCCTTTATCCGCGACGCCAATTGCGTGGTCAAACAAAGCCTGTGGGACAATCCCAGCATGCGCGGGCCGATCCGTGCCGCTCAGTACATCAGCAACAGCGGCAGTCTGGACATGCTCGATGAGGCGGCGGCGGCGCTGCAGAGCGGCCAGACCCTGATTGTGTTTCCCGAGGGCACCCGCACCACGCCCGGTCAGCATCCTGAATTTCATCGTGGCGCGGCGGCGATTGCCCTGCGCGGCGCGCGGATGGTTACCCCGGTGGTGATCAGCGTGACGCCGACCACCCTGACCAAGGCTGAGCCTTGGTACAGCATCCCGTCGCGCCGTTTCCACTTTCGTCTGCGGGTCGGCGAAGATATCGACCCGCAGCAGTTCAGCGCGTTGGGCTCCGCGCCTTTGGCCTCGCGCAAACTCAATGAGCATTTGCATCAGCACTTTATTAAGGAGCTCGCTAAAGATGAGCGATTTACAGCTGGAAATTTAGCAACTTATCATCGATGCCCTGGGCCTCGAAGACATTGCCGCAGAAGATATAGGTGCAGACTTGGCGTTATTCGGTGAAGGCCTGGGCCTGGACTCGG
>JAURXE010000599.1 GCA_030654635.1 Pseudomonas sp. | reverse complement strand
GCAAGATCATCAACCCGCTGGGCATCCGTACCGTCGGCGAATTCCCCAACCTCACCGAAACCCTGCTCAAACGCGGCCATCCGGAGCGGGTGGTGCGCAAGATCATGGGCGAGAACTGGGTGAATGTACTGAAGGACGTCTGGGGCGAATGATGAATCCCCCTGGAGCCTACTGCGCACACCGATAGCTGCGTCGCGTCCTCGCGACAAGCTCGCCGTACATGCGTACTGCTCTCGCTTGTCGCTACGGGTCTCCTTGCTCTCGGCGTGCTCGCTACGGCTCCACCGGCATTCATGACAATTTTTTATCCGGCCAGGCGCTGCCTGGCCAAACGCAAAACACGAATTCTGGAGTACTGAACACATGGCCACCCACGCACCCGAAATGCCTATCCAGGTCGACGACCAAACCGGCGTCTGGACCACCGACGCCTTGCCGATGCTCTATGTGCCGCGACATTTCTTTGTCAACAACCACATTGGCATTGAAGAAGTGCTGGGCGCCGAGGCCTACGCCGAGATTCTCTACAAGGCCGGCTACAAGTCCGCCTGGCACTGGTGCGAGAAGGAAGCCGAATGCCATGGCCTCTCGGGCGTGGCGGTGTTCGAGCATTACATGAAGCGCCTGTCGCAACGCGGCTGGGGGCTGTTTGAAATCGAGGCGATTGATCTGGATAAAGGCACCGCCAGCGTGCGGCTCAAACACTCGGCCTTTGTCTATGTGTATGGCAAGTGCGGGCGCAAGGTCGATTACATGTTCACTGGCTGGTTCGCCGGCGCTATGGACCAGATTCTCCAAGCCCAGGGCAGCCCGTTGCGCACCGTGGCCGAGCAGGTCTATGGCGGCTCGGAAGTGGGCCATGACGACGGCCTGTTTGTGGTCAAACCACGCTAACAACCAATTTCAACTGCGATTGAAAACGCCGCTTAACCGAGCGCAGTAGTTTTCAGAGGACACCGCGATGGCTTTTGAAGCAATGTTCCAGCCGATTCAACTCGGCAAAGTAACCATC
>JAURXE010000145.1 GCA_030654635.1 Pseudomonas sp. | reverse complement strand
GAAGCTCTGCAAGCCAGCCATCCAGGCTTTTTGGTACGGGCAATCGGCGGCGCCTTCTTCTTTGCGGGCATGTTGCTGATGGCTTACAACACTTGGCGCACCGTACGCTCTGCAGTGCCTGCAGAGTACGAAGCCGCGGCGAAAATGGCCGTTGGAGACCACGCATGAATCACGAAACGGTAGAAAAAAACATCGGCCTGATGGCCGTACTGATGGTCCTAGCCGTGAGCATCGGCGGCCTGGTACAGATAGTTCCGCTGTTCTTCCAGGACGTCGCCAACACCCCGGTTGAAGGGATGATGCCGCGCACCGCTTTGCAACATGAAGGTCGCGACATTTTCATCCGTGAAGGCTGCGTTGGCTGCCACTCGCAGATGATTCGCCCATTCCGCGCCGAGACCGAACGTTATGGTCACTACTCGGTGGCCGGTGAAAGTGTTTGGGATCACCCATTTCTGTGGGGCTCCAAGCGTACCGGTCCGGACTTGGCCCGGGTTGGCGGTCGCTACTCCGATGACTGGCACCGTGCCCACCTGTACAACCCGCGCAACGTGGTGCCCGAGTCGATCATGCCGGCCTACCCGTGGCTGGTGGAGAACAAGCTCGATGGCGTGAATACCGCCACCAAGTTGCAGGCCATGCGCACTCTGGGCGTGCCGTACAGCGACGCCGACATTGCCGGCGCCAAAGACGCAGTCAAGGGCAAGACTGAAATGGAAGCCCTGGTGGCTTACTTGCAATCCCTTGGCACTGCCATCAAGAACAAACGGTAAGGCTATGGATATCGGAACTTTACGCGGCCTGGGCACTTTGCTGGTGGTGATTGCGTTTACCTGCGTAGCCCTCTGGGCTTACAGCAGCAAGCGCAAAGCCAGCTTTGACGATGCGGCCAACTTGCCCTTTGCCGACGATACCGAAGCTGAAAAACGCGAAGAACAAGCGTCTAGGAGTAACAACGCATGAGCACTTTCTGGAGTTGGTACATCACTCTGCTGACGGTCGGCACCTTACTGGCGCTGCTCTGGTTGGTTTTTGCAACACGCAAAAGCGAAACCCAAAAAGGCGCCACCGAACAAACCATGGGGCACTCCTTCGATGGTATTGAGGAGTATGACAATCCACTGCCAAAGTGGTGGTTCATGCTGTTTATCATCACCATCATTTTTGCCGTTGGCTACCTAGCGCTCTATCCAGGCCTGGGCAACTGGAAAGGTATATTGCCGGGTTATGACGGCGGCTGGACACAGGTCAAGCAATGGCAAAAAGAGGTCGATAAGGCCGAGCAACAATACGGCCCGATTTACGCCAAATTTGCCGCCATGCCGATTAGCGAAGTAGCCAAAGATCCGCAAGCCCTGAAAATGGGCGGCCGTTTGTTTGCTACCAACTGTTCGGTCTGCCACGGCTCGGATGCCAAAGGTGCTTACGGCTTCCCGAACCTGGCCGATCAACAATGGCGCTGGGGCGGTGAGCCTGACACCATCAAGACCACCATCTTGGCTGGTCGCCACGCAGTAATGCCGGCCTGGGGCGAAGTACTCGGTGAAAGCGGCGTGCAAAATGTTGCCGCTTTTGTGCTCGAAGGCATTGCTGGACGCAAGTTGCCCGAAGGTGCCAAGGCTGACGTTGCCGCCGGCAAGGCGCTGTTCGCCAGCAATTGCATGGCCTGCCATGGCCCAGACGGACATGGCGTGCAAGCAATGGGCGCGCCCGACCTGAGCAAGCCAACTGCCTTTATCTACGGCACCAGCTTTAGCCAGCTGCAACAGACCATCCGTTATGGCCGCCAAGGGGTAATGCCGGCCCAGCAAGACTTCCTCGGCAACGACAAAGT
>JAURXE010000582.1 GCA_030654635.1 Pseudomonas sp. | reverse complement strand
GACTTCATCCAGTTCAAGGGTGAAGCCGGCGCCAAAGAAGCTGGCAAATGGCGCCTGGAAGGCAAGGAATACATCGTCAAAGACGGCGACGTGATGCATTTCCGCTTCAACGTCTGATGCAGCACCCCGTCAACTCCTGACGGACACCCAAACCCCGCAATGGCCAAGCCTTGCGGGGTTTTTTATTGCCCAGCAATAGCCACACCACTCCGCAGCGTTCAAATCTATTCATATGCTGGCATTGCCAGCATGAAATTATATGGATATCTTTTCATGAAATTATAAAAGCATAATTTCATGGAACCTCTATGTTTCAGCAATCCAGCCAACATGTCGCCAGCTACTACGCCCACAGCTGCGCGGCGCAGTTGCCGTCGTACGCCCCACTGCAAGGCGAGCAAAACACCGAGGTACTGATCATCGGTGCCGGCTTCAGCGGCTTGCACACGGCGTTGCGCCTGGCACTGGCCGGCAAGCGGGTGACACTGCTGGAAGCCAGCCGTGTCGCTTGGGCGGCCTCCGGACGCAATGGCGGACAGGCGATTCTCGGCTGGTCGTGCGACATGCCACCACTGGAAGCGGCGCTCGGTTACGAGCGCGCCAGGCAACTGTGGGACGGCATGCGCTGGGCCGCCCAAGAGCTGCGTGAGTTACCGGCGCGGCATGGTTTCGATTGCGATTATCGCGCCGGGCACCTGTGGACTTCGGTGCTGCCGCGGCGGGTCAGCCAGCTAACCGAATGGCAGCGCGAGGCCAGCCATAAGTGGGGCCACCATGGCCTGCGCTTTATCCCGCGCGCCGAATTACCCCAATGGGTCGCCAGCGAGCGTTACCAGGCCGGTTTGTACGACCCCGAAGGCGGTCATATACACCCGCTGAAATTGGCCCTCGGTCTGGCCGCCGCCATCGAACGCGCCGGCGGTTGCATCCATGAGCAAAGCAAGGCGCTGAGCTACCGCGAAGAAAACGGCCAGTACCTGGTGACCACCGAGCACGGGCAGATTCACGCCGATGTCTTGGTGCTGGCCTGCAATGCCTACCTCGACGAGCTGAATCCCAAGCTGTCGCGCCGGCTGCTGTCGGCCGGTTGCTATCAGGTGGCTACCGCACCGCTAAGCGCTGAGCAGGCGACGGCGTTGCTGCCGAGCAACGTCTGCATCACCGACAACCAGTTCATTCTCGATTACTTCCGCCGCACCCCGGATAACCGCCTGTTGTTTGGCGGTGGCAATAGTTATCTGGGCGGGCTGCCGAAAGACATTGCCGCAGCGACACGGCCGTTTTTGCAGCGGGTCTTTCCGCAACTCAAGGACGTGCCGATCGAGTTCGCCTGGGGCGGGCATATCGACCTGACGCTCAAGCGCACCCCGGACCTCGGCCGGCGTGGCGAGCTGTACTGGATGCAGGGCTACTCCGGGCATGGCGTGCTGCCGACCTTGGCAGGTGCGCGGGCAGTGGCCGATGCCATTCTCGGCCACGCCGATGAGCTGAGCCTTTACCAAGGCCTGCACAACGGCAACTTCCCCGGCGGCAAGCACCTGGCGGCGCCACTGGAGGCGATCGGCAAGGCCTGGTATCGACTGCGCGATAGCCTTTAAGCGGCACGCCAATGGAGTTAATGAAATGAACCAGCAAGCAGAAATCGCCGCCTTAGCCATCCTGATTCAGGACCTGCGCAAGCATAAGCAGTTCACCCTCAAGCAACTGGCCGACAAAATCGGCCGCTCGGTGGGTTTTCTCTCCCAGGTCGAGCGTGGCTTGTCGCGCCCGACCGTGGCGGATTTGACCGCCATCAGTGAAACCCTGGGAGTGCCCACTACCTATTTTTACAGCGCACCCAAGCCTAAAGAGCTGCCTTGGGTCACCCGACCCAATGAGCGGCGCACCCTGTTTTACGCCAACGGCATTACCGACGTGTTGCTGTCACCGACCATGACCGCCGGCTTCTCCATGCTCGAAACTCTGCTGGAGGCCGGCGCCATCAGTGGTGAACGGCATTTGAGCGACAGCTCCGAGCAAGGCGGTTACGTCCTCAGCGGCGAGTTGACGTTGTGGCTGGGCGACGACGAGCCGGTCACCCTGTACGCCGGCGACAGTTTTCAACTGGCCAGCCACAGCCGTTGTCGCTATGGCAACCGCAACGAACAGCCGGCTCGCGTGCTGTGGGTTTACACCTAACCAACAATGCCAAGAACAACAGAACAACAGCCATAACTGCGGTCTGCCCTTAACTGCTGGCTGAAGTGCCGGCGCAGCGCTCTTAGCCCTGACTGTGGTTGGCGAAAGCCGCGTGCAAATCTGCCACCAAGGCCAGCTGCGCCTCACTCGGCTGGCGCGCGCGGTGATGGGCCAGGTGAAACTGCACGTCGAAGTTCAAAGCGTCCGGGCCCAGCGGCTGCAGCAAACCTTGGGCCTGCCAAGGCGCGGCAATGTGACGGGGTAGATAACCAATGTGCGCCCCGGACAGGATAAAGGTCAGGCTGCCTTCGACGTGTTCGGTGCTGGCGCTGCTGTTAACCGGCTGAAAGGGTTCGGCGGCGTTGATAAAGCGATAGGGATGCACCACACCGTCACAGCCATCCAGCTGCGCCTGGCTAGGCAGGGCCTGGCCGAACAACGGGTGTTTTTTGGCGCAGTAAAGGCGCTGTTCTTCGCTGAACAGTGGCTGGTAATCCAGCGCATTTTGCTGCCCGGAAAAATAGCCGATTGCCAGGTGCAACTGGTCCTGCAGCAGGCGGCGTTCCAGCTCGGCGGGCGTGGCACTGAGCAGCTCGACCTGCACCGCCTGGTTGCGTTGGCGGAACAGGCCAAGAGCCTCGGCAACGCATTCGCGCACCTGCGCATCCAGGGCTTCGGAGAGGCCAATGCGCAGCTCGCCGAGCAGTTTGTCGGCCATGCCCTGGGCCTCGCCCTTGAACATCTCCAGCGCAGTGAACAGTTTGCGGGTCGCGGCCAACAGCTGCTGGCCCTTGGGCGTCAGCCGAAACCCAGCCTTGCCCCGCTCACAGAGTCGATAGCCGAGGCGTGTCTCCAGCTTGGCCATCTGCGTGCTGATGGTCGACTGGCCGATACCCAGCTCACCTTGCGCGGCACTGAAACCGCCGCACTCCACCACGCAGACGAACAGGCGCAGCAGTTGCAGATCAAGGTCGCGGACTTGGCTGAGCATAAGCGCTCCAAACATTGATGATGGTGAATGCCAAAGTAGCATGCTTCATATTTATCCGAAGCATGCCAACCCGCACTATGGCTGCAACAGTTGAATCATTAGCCGAGGAGTCATGCCATGCGTGTCGCGATTGGAGTCCTGTGTGTTGGGCTGGGTTTGACCGCCCAGGCCGCCGAGCAACAAGTGAATATCTACACTTGGTCGGCCTACCTGCCGGAACAGGCGCTGCAGCGGTTTAAGGATGAGACCGGCATTGCAGTCAAATACGACATCTTCGACAGCGCCGAGGCTCTGGACAGCAAACTGCTGACCGGCGCCAGCGGTTACGACGTGGTGTTCCCGGCCGCCAGTGGTCTGGCGCGGGCGATCAAGGCCGGCGCTGTGCAGCCGATTGAGCACACCCACCTGCACAACTTCGCCAACCTCGACCCAGAGATGCTCGGCAAACTGGCCAGCGCCGATCCGGGCAATCAGTACGGCGTACCCTACACCTGGGGCACAGTTGGTCTGGGCATCAACAA
>JAURXE010000576.1 GCA_030654635.1 Pseudomonas sp. | reverse complement strand
GCGGCCAGCAGCGGCTGTAACTCAGGCTCTGCCTCGCGACGCACCACCCGCAAGCCAAAGGCGCCGATCTTGGCGCTGAACAGACTGCAATCGCGGCCGATTTTTTTCAGGTAATCGCGCAGGCGCCAACGCCGCACCTTGGCCACTTCTTTGAGCAGCAACTCCAGTTGCAGGGCGTGCTCGCTGTTGGCCAACAGGTAATGCACCAACAGTTGTTCCAGCTCGGTCTCGGGCATCGGCGGCAACTGGGCGAACAATACCCCAAGATTGGCCAGCACCTTATCCAGCGACAACGGCTGACCCGGGGTTTGCGCAAACACCCCGCCGCCATCGATCAGGTACAGCTGGCCGTTATGCTGCAGCAGGTTGTCCAGATGCAGATCGGCCTGCCACAGACCACGACTGTGCAGCTGCGCCACCATCGCCAAGGCGCCGCCCAGCAGCTCCTCGCGCGCTGCGGTCAACTGCTCGCCGGCGCCCAGCTCACGCCAGGCCTGGGCCAGGCTTTGCGAACCTTCTAGATAGTCAAACAACAGCCAGCCGCCCTCACCCTCTTGCAGGCCGTCGGCGAGCAACTGCGGGGTATTCAAGCCTTGTTCGGCCAACAGTTTGGCGCCGTCACGCTCACGCTGAAAATGCCGCGCGGCTTTGCTGCCCACCAGCAATTTAGCCAGCACAGTACGCCCGCGCCACTGCGCCACGCCCACATAGCGCTGACCGGGCAGTACCCGTAACAGCGTCTGCAGGGTCAGCGTGGCGGAGCCTGCGCCATCTTCCAGCTGCAATTGCAGCGGCAATGCCGGGCTGCGGCCAGCGCGAGCCAGTTCACTGAGCTTCATCGCCGCCCCGCCTTGTGTTGCTGGCGCAGGCCCAGATGCTGCGACCATTGCGCCAGGTCTTCATCGGCCGCCAGGTAGTGCTGCAAAAACAACTGAACCTCTGCCGGCTCCCAGACGCTGGCGCGGCGCAGCAGGGTTTCCAAATCCTTGATCCGATCGGTGCGGCGCAGGCGCATCGGCCGGGTTTTTTCCAGGTCGATCAGGCAGGCGCTAAAGCCCTCGCCCTGTTCACGCAGGAAAATATGCTTGGGGTAAAAACAGCCGTGCAACTGCGCGGCTTCGTGCAGCTGTTTCGCCAGGGTCGCCACCGCCAAAATAATCCCCTGCTGCCGCGCCGCGACGAGCTGTGGCCATTGGCCCAGCAGCTCATACATGTCGGTCCAGCCATCCAGGGCACGGGTCAGCAGAATCGCGCAGTGCTTGCCGGGAAATTTGCGCTCGGCAAAAAAAGCCGCCTGCAACGCCGGAATACCCAGCGCTTGGTAACGCTGAATATTGCGCAGCTCGCGGGCAAAGGTCGGCTCGCCAAAGGGATGGGCCAGGCTGCGAGTCAGGTGATTGGTCTGACGTTTGAGGTAGTAAGCCCGCTCGCCCAACTGCAGCCGCGACACCGTGCTGTAGCCGCCGCGCTCGGTGTTGGGCTCGTCCACCGCCTCCAGCTCCAGCGCCCACAGGGCCTCGAAACTGTCGAGTTGGTGCTCGGCCAAAATGGCCCGATCTTCGGCGGCGATAAAGTCGCTCATTCGCGGCCCTCAAAAAATCCAATAATTTTGCGCAGACGCTTCTTGTCCGAATCGTTCAAGCGCGCCCGGCCGCGATACTGCAGATAAAAGCGCAAGCGCTGGGTGCGCGACAGTTGCTGCTTGGCGACTTTATCCAGGCAGGCCAGGTCTTTGATGATCCGATAACTGAGCACCGGCCCCCACCAGAAACTACCGGACGGGCAATCGATCAGAAACACCTTGCCGGCCTCATCGACCAGCAGGTTGCGCCACTTCAAATCGTTGTGGGTGAAGTGATGGTCATGCAGGCAGCGGGTCAACTCGGCCACTTGCTGGCTGACCGCCCGCACCCACTCGGCGCTTTGCAAACGTGGATCGCGCTGATTGACCAGCCCGGCCAGGTCTTGGGTGCCAACCAGCTCGCGGGTAATCAGCGCGCCACGCACAAAGGCACCCCTGCTGCGCTCCAGCCCGGCGGCCACCACCTGCGGAGTCGGCATGCCCCATTTGGCAAAGCGCTTGAGGTTGCGGCATTCGGTTTTTACCCGGGTGCGCGCCAGATAACGGCGCAAACCCTTGCCGGCGCTGCGGTAGCGCTTGACGTAATAACGCACGCCGGCGCGCTCGACTCGGATCACTTCGGAGATGGCATCCCTGGTGATGCGGGCCCCCTGCAGGGCAAACACCGCCTCCAGGTTGCCGAAGTCCGCCGCCAATTCAGCGTAAGCGTCGTCCAGTTTCCAACCCGCCATCAGAGCGCGTCCCCATAGCGCTGTTTGCGCGCATAGAGCTTGACCGCTTTGGCTTCCAGCCAGGCCAGCAGGCGCGCCTCATCGCGCAGAATCTGCCGCAAGCTGGTCTGACCCTGGGCGGCGGCAAAATAGCCTTTAACAAAGCGCAGCTTGTCGCGCCGGGTCAGGCCGATATCCAGCGCCGAGAAATACAACGCCGCCAAATCCTTGTCGCGCCAGCGCCGGCTGACGCTCGGGCGACTTTGCGCGCGGTGCAGGTCGATCAGCGACAGCTTAAAATCGTCCGCCGTCACCGGTTTATCAGTGTGCAGCAGGAAGTGGCAGATATAACAGTCGCGGTGATTGACCCCGGCGCGGTGCATGGTGCCGGTCATCTTCGCCACCTCGCTGATCAGCGCGTGCTTGAGATTTACTCCCGGCGGCTGTTTGCGCCAATCGAGACTGAAGTCTTCCAGGCTGACGGTGGGTGCCAGCTCTTCGGTGACGATAAAGGAATGCTGCGCCGCCGGATTGCGCCCGCGCGCGCCAAAGGCCACCGCCGTCATGCTCGGTACGCCGACTTCACGCAGCCGCTCGATGGCGATCAATTCCTGCTCGGCGCCGAGCACCGGCAGCTTGGCGGTAAGCAGGTTCTTGATGATCTCGCCCCAGCCGATGCCACGGTGAATCTTGACGAAATAGCCGCGCCCGTCGACCTCGGTGCGCAGCGTGCGACGCCCTTCCAGCTCGCGATAGACCTGGCCTTGCAGGGCCTCCACGGAGGCGAAGGCATCACGCCCGGCCCACAGGCTTTTAAACGGCTCGCTCAACTTCAACTTCATGGCCGCTCCGCCAAAATCACATCCGCCGCGTGTTGCGGCATGGAATACAGGTCCGCCGAATCGGCGAACGCCAGGCCATTACGGCCCCACTGGGCAAGGGCAGCGGCGTCGGCCAGCATCGCAGCCAGCTGTTGATTAAGCTCGCTCTGCGCAAAAGGCTCGCTCAACACCCGGCCACAATCGGCCTCGGCAATATAATGGGCGTAGCCGCAGACCGCGCTGACCAACACCGGCAAGCCGGATACCAAGGCTTCCAGCAGCACTGTGCCGGTATTTTCGTTGTAGGCCGGATGAATCAGCAAGTCGGCGCCGAGCAAGAAACGCGGAATGTCGCTGCGCCCCTTGAGAATGTCCACCTGCCCCGACACGCCCTGGGCCTGGGCCTGCAGTTTGAATTGGGCGGGATCATCCTGGCCGATGGCGATCAGCCGGGTGCGCTGCTTGAGTTCGCGTGGCAAGGCGGCCAAGGCCTTGATACTGCGATCCAGGCCCTTGGTCTTGAAGCCCGAGCCGATCTGCACCAGCAGCAGGTCATCCTCGGCCAGCTTAAACTCACGGCGAAACTCGGCACGAATCTCAGCAGCATTGGCTGGCGCGCGACGGTCCTGGGTGATGCCCGGCGGCAGCAGATGAAAACGCTCGGCCTGGGTGCCGTAGTGCTTGACGAACAGCGGCTGCTGCACCTCGGAGATCATCAGGATTTCGGTCTTCGACTCGGGGGCGAACACCGCCCGCTCGTAGTCGGCAAAATGCTTGTAGCGGCCCCAGCGCCGATACAGGCTGTTGCGCAGGGTCTGCGCCTTGTCCTCAAAGCAACCGTCGGCGGCGTAATAGACGTCCAGCCCCGGCATCTTGTTGAAACCGATCACCCGGTCGACCGGCCGCTTGGCCAGGTCGAGCTTGATCCAGGCGCTGAGTTTCTCGTTGCGCCGATGATTGAACAGCGCCTTGACCGGCACCACCACCACTTCGAAACCGGCCGGCACCTCGCCCTCCCAGATCGGCGTGTACACGCGAATGGCGTGGCCACGCTGCTGACACTCCAAGGCGATGCGCATAAAGTCACGCTGCAGGCCGCCGAACGGGAAGTA
>JAURXE010000557.1 GCA_030654635.1 Pseudomonas sp. | reverse complement strand
AACTTCGCCAAGTACAACAACGCCATCAGCGGCGCCGAGAAATTTATGGACAAGACCCTGTTCGACGACCCGGCGATCAACACCCCGGCCGACAAACTCGATCGCCTGCGGCCGTTCGAGCTGTGCTCGCCGAAAGCCCT
Organism: Pseudomonas sp.; assembly: GCA_030654635.1. Taxonomy (GTDB): domain Bacteria; phylum Pseudomonadota; class Gammaproteobacteria; order Pseudomonadales; family Pseudomonadaceae; genus Aquipseudomonas. The sequence goes on along the minus strand of JAURXE010000557.1, from coordinate 6,624 downwards.
GAAGTTGCGCAGCGCGGTCTGGACCAAATTGAAGAAGTAAACCGCGAGCACATCCGTAGGGTGGGCTTCAGCCCACCAACTCCACCCTACCAAACCAGATAAAACCTAAGCAGGCGCGCACCAACGCGCCTGCGGAGACCCTTATGCTGACGATTTACAGTGACGATCATCGCCTGCACCACGGCGCCGCCGAATTGATCGACGGCAAGTTCAGCCCCTGCTTTGAAATGCCCAGCCGCGCCGACATGGTACTGGCCCGCGCCCGCGCCGTGGGCCTTGGCGAAGTACGCGGCCCGCTGGACTTTGGCCTAGCGCCGATTCGCCGGGTGCACAGCGCCGGCTTCGTCAACTTTCTACAGAACGCCTGGAGCGACTGGCAGGCCCTGGGCCGCAGCCACGACATGCTGCCAATGACCTGGCCGATCCGCCGTTTGCGGCAGATCGAACCCGGCGATATCGACGGCAAACTGGGTTTTTATTCCTTCGACGCCGGCGCGCCGATCACCGCCGGTACCTGGCAAGCGATCCTCAGCTCGGCCAACGTCGCCCTCACCGGCCAAGCCGAATTGGCCAAGGGCGCCCGCGGAGTGTTCTCGCTGTGCCGGCCACCGGGCCATCACGCCGCCGCCGACTACATGGGCGGTTACTGCTACCTGAACAACGCCGCCATCGCCACCCAGGCGCTGCTGGATCTGGGCGCCAAACGAGTGGCTATCCTCGACGTCGACTACCACCACGGCAATGGCACTCAGGACATCTTCTACGACCGCGCCGATGTGCTGTTTACCTCGATCCACGGCCACCCCAGCTTCGAGTACCCGTACTTCCTGGGTTTTAACGACGAAAAAGGCCAGGGCGTCGGCGAGGGATTCAACTTTAACTACCCGCTGCACGCCGGCAGCGACTGGTCGACCTGGAGCCTGGCATTGCAGGACGCTTGCCGGCAGATCGCCGCATACGCCCCCGATGCGCTTATCGTCTCGCTGGGCGTCGACACCTTCAAGGAAGACCCGATCTCGCAGTTCAAACTGGCCAGCCCGGACTACCTGCGCATGGGCGAAATTATCGGCCAACTGGGCCTGCAGACCCTGTTTGTGATGGAAGGTGGCTACGCCGTCGAGGAGATCGGCATCAACGCGATCAACGTGCTGCAAGGCTTCGAAAGCGCCTAAGTCGGCGCGGCGCAACGCCTGCGGTTACTGGGCCGCAGGCGCCTTGCGAAAGGCATAAAACTTATTGCGCTCGCTGACCATATACAGGTTGCCGGTGCCATCCAGCGCCACCCCTTCGGCCTGCGGGATGTAGCTGTCCAGCCCATTCAAAGCGCCCAGCAAGGCGATAAAGCTCTGCGGCTGGTACTGCTGATTCAAGCTAACCAACAGATGGGACTCTTGCGACAGGGCCAGGATCTGCCCGCTGCGCGGATCGACCGTGAGGCCGGCCAGATCGGTCATGATCCCGTCCAGACTGGCCAATTCTTGCAGTTCGCCAGTCACCCTACGGCCATCGGACGGCAAGCCAAATAGCATCAATGGGTCCCTTTCCTTACCCAGCAGCAAGCGCTGGTTGCGCTTGTCCCAGGCCAGGCCTTCGAAGCCTTTATTGGCGCTATCGCGGTAGCCAAGCTCGACCTGCTGCACGGCCTGCTCGGTACGCAACTCTTGGGTGTTGGCGTCGAGTTTAAAAATCGTCAGGTTGTGCTGGCGCTCATCCGTCACTGCCAGATAACCGTCCTCCAGCACCGCTACGCCCTCCAGATTGGACGCACCGATGACCGGGATGCTGCGCAGCAACTGGCCGTCCAGCGACAGTTCGATCAGCAAGGACCGCTTGCCGCTGACGGTGAACAGCGTATTGGTCGCCGGATTAAAGCTCAGGTCGGAAAACTCTTCTTTCTCAAAGCCAGGTACCTCAAGTTGCAGCACCGCCTGATAGCCCGGCAACCACAGCCCGCTGGCGCGCTGCTCAGCAGTGGCACGCGATTCTTGCAGCCATAACAGCGCCCGCGCATCGAGACGCAACAGGTGCAGGGTGACTGCGGCTGCAATCAGCAGAACCGCCAGGGCGCACAGGCGAAATGTTCGGGACATAGGGAAACTCATGATTGCCGCAGCGAAAGCCTGTCCATGGCCTGAAGCGTTATGAAACGCAGCGCAGGGTAACCAACGCCAGGTGAAAAAACAGTTACAACCCTGGCCAAAAACGCCTAACGCCCGTATAGGACGGGCGTTAGGCGTTGTGGCGCAGCCTTACAGTACCCGGCTGGTAAAGCCCGAGTGGCCCAGCAGCTCCAGCAACAACTGATCGCCAACCTTAAGCGGACCAACGCCCACCGGCGTGCCGGTGAGAATCACGTCGCCAGCCTGCAGGCTGAAATGCCCGCAGATGTGCTGGATCAGCGGCAGAATCGGGTTAAGCATGTCGCGGCTGTTGCCGTCCTGGCGCAGCTCGCCATTCAGGCTCAGACGAATACCGATATCGGTCAGGTCCGCCACTGCATCGCCCGGCACGAAAGGCGCCAGCACGCAGGCACCATCGAAGGACTTGGCCACTTCCCAGGGGTAGGCCTTGGCTTTGAGCTTGTCCTGCAGCTCACGAAGGGTCAGGTCCAGGGCCGGGGCGAAGCCGGAAATAGCATCCAGCACTTCCTCGGCATTCGGCTTGCGCGACAAGGGTTTGCCGATCAGCACGGCGATTTCCGCCTCGTAATGCACCGCGCCGCGCTCATCATTGGGAATGCTGAAACTGCCATCCATAGGCACCACGCAACTGCCCGGCTTGATAAACAACAACGGCTCGGTGGGCACCGGGTTGTTCAGCTCCTTGGCGTGCTCGGCATAATTACGGCCGACGCAGACCACCTTGCCCATGGGAAAGTGAATGCGGGTGCCGTCGATATAGTGGTGTTGGTAGCTCATCCGGGACTCCTGAAAATTGGGGGCTGACACCGGTGGGAAACGCTGCGCGGTCTTCCACCCTAGGGCTTCGGTACAGAATGAAAGCGTCACGAGCAAAGGTCAGGCAAGGCGGCGGAGTCGGGAAAAAGCGGAGTTGGCTGGTGCCAATGAGCATTTTTCCCGACTCCGCCAACGCAGCATCACCGAGCGCAGTAGCTTTCCAGTCAGAGCGGAAAGATTTTGCCGGGGTTCATGATGCCGTTTGGATCGAACACCGCCTTGATCGCCTTCATATAGCCAATCTCGGCCTCCGAGCGGCTGTAGTGCAGGTAGTCGCGCTTGGTCATGCCGACGCCGTGCTCGGCGGAGATCGAACCGCGGTACTTCTGCACCGTCTCGAATACCCACTTGTTGACCGTTGCGCACTTGGCGAAGAACTCGTCTTTGCTGAGGTTCTCGGGCTTGAGGATATTCAGGTGTAGGTTGCCGTCGCCGATATGGCCGAACCAGATCACTTCGAAATCCGGGTAGTTGGCTTCGACGATCGCGTCGATATCATGCAGGAACGCCGGCACCTGGCTGACGGTCACCGAGATATCGTTCTTGTACGGCGTCCAGTGGCTGATGGTCTCGGAGATGTACTCGCGCAACTTCCAGAGGTTCTGCAGCTGCTGCTCGCTCTGGCTCATCACGCCATCGACCACCCAGCCTTGCTCGACGCAATGCTCGAAAGTTGCCAGGGCCTGGTTGGCCACCTCCTCAGTGCTGGCTTCGAATTCCAGCAGGGCATAGAAGGGGCATTCGGACTCAAAAGGCGCCGGCACATCGCCACGGGCGAGGATCTTGGCCAGGGCCTTGTCGGAGAAGAACTCAAACGCGGTCAGGTCCAGCTTGCCCTGGAAAGCGTGCAACACCGGCATGATCGAGTCGAAATCGGCGGTGCCAAGCACCATGGCGGTGAGGTTCTTCGGCGTGCGCTCCAGGCGCATGGTGGCCTCGACCACAAAACCCAAAGTGCCTTCGGCGCCGATAAACAGCTGGCGCATGTCGTAGCCGGTGGCGTTTTTAATCAGGTCGTTATTCAGCTCCAGAATGTCGCCGGCGCCGGTTACCACTTTCATGCCGGCCACCCAGTTGCGGGTCATGCCGTAGCGAATCACCTTGATGCCGCCGGCATTAGTGCCGATATTGCCGCCGATCTGGCTGGAGCCCGAGGAGGCGAAATCCACCGGGTAATACAGGCCCTGCTCTTCGGCAAAGCTTTGTAATTGCTTGGTGATTACCCCGGCCTGGCAGACCGCAGTACGGTCGAATTCGTTGAAGGCGAGAATCTGATTCATGTAGTCAAACGACACCACCACTTCGCCATTGGCCGCTACCGCGCCGGCCGACAAGCCGGTACGACCGCCCGAGGGCACCAACGCAACTTTATGTTGATTGGCCCAACGGACGATCGCCTGCACCTGCTCAACCGTCTTCGGGAACACGATGGCCAGGGGCGCCGGGGCAAAGTGCTTGGTCCAGTCTTTGCCATAGGTGTTGAGGGAATCGGCATCGGTCAACACCTTGCCGGGTTCAACCAGGGTCTGCAGCGCTTCGATCAAGGCGGGATGGGTCATGGACGCAACTCTCAAACGATTCATGGTCACCCTGAGCACGCTTCATCGGCCAGGGGTGGGTGTTTCAGGGGTCTCGTATGCTAGCATACGCACCCTTTGCAGCGTCCCCCAGGCGACGTTAGACAGCGGTTTATCCCGGTCTAGTGCGCCTGTAAGCGATGCTTCGCAGCCATATTTAATTCGGCCAATAGGTTTACGCAGATGACTAAGACGACTTCTCTCGGCAAGAGCAAGATCAAGTTCCTTCTCCTCGAAGGCGTCCATCAATCCGCCGTGGACACCATCAAGGCTGCCGGTTACAGCAATATCGAATACCTCACCGGCTCGCTGCCGGACGATCAGCTGAAAGAGAAAATCGCCGACGCGCACTTTATTGGTATTCGCTCGCGCACCCAGCTGACCGAAGAAGTCTTCAACTGCGCCAACAAGCTGGTGGCCGTCGGTTGCTTCTGCATCGGCACCAACCAGGTTGACCTGAACGCCGCCCGCGAACGCGGCATCGCGGTGTTCAACGCACCCTACTCGAACACCCGCTCAGTGGCCGAGCTGGTACTGGCCGAGGCGATTTTGCTGCTGCGCGGCATCCCCGAGAAGAACGCTTCTTGCCACCGCGGTGGCTGGATCAAGAGCGCGGCAAACTCCTTTGAAATTCGCGGCAAAAAGCTCGGCATCGTCGGCTACGGCTCGATCGGCACCCAGTTGTCGGTTCTGGCCGAAGCCCTCGGCATGCAGGTGTTCTTCTACGACCCGCTGACCAAACTGCCGCTGGGTAACGCCACTCAGGTCGCCAGCCTGACCGAGTTGCTGGGCATGGCCGACATCGTCTCGCTGCACGTGCCGGAGCTGGAAAGCACCAAGTGGATGATCGGCGAGAAAGAAATTCGCGCGATGAAGAAGGGCAGCATCCTGATCAACGCCGCCCGGGGCAGCGTGGTGGTGATTGACGCCCTGGCCGCCGCCATTAAAGACCAGCACCTGATCGGCGCCGCCATCGACGTGTTCCCGGTTGAGCCACGCGCCAACGGTGAAGAGTTCGCCAGCCCGTTGCGCGGCTTGGACAACGTAATTCTGACTCCGCACATCGGTGGCTCCACCGCCGAAGCCCAGGCCAACATCGGTCTGGAAGTGGCCGAGAAGCTGGTCAAGTACAGCGACAACGGCACCTCGGTGTCCTCGGTCAACTTCCCCGAAGTGGCCCTGCCGGCGCATCCGGGCAAGCACCGTCTGCTGCACATCCACTCAAACGTGCCGGGCGTACTCAGCGAGATCAACCGGGTGTTCGCCGAAAACGGCATCAACATCTCCGGTCAGTACCTGCAGACCAACGAGAGAGTCGGCTACGTGGTGATCGACATCGACGCCGAGTACTCGGACCTGGCGCTGGAAAAACTCCAGCACGTCAACGGCACCATCCGTAGCCGCGTACTGTTCTAAGCCGCCGCAACAACAAAAAGGGCAGCCTCGGCTGCCCATTTTCATGCCTGCAAGGCCAATAGCGCGGCCTCAGCCTCCGGCAGTTGTGCCTCGTTGAACACCTGCACGCCCAGCCGGCGCAACGCTGCGGCGGTGACGCCCTCGCCCGCCACGAGGGTGCCGCTGAAACTGCCATCGTAGTTCTGATGATTGCCACAGGAGGGGCTGCGCGCCTTGAGTACCGCGACGCGGATGCCGTGCTGCTGGACCAGCCGTTCGGCAATCTGCGCGCCGGCGACAAAGGCCGCACTGACATCCTCGCCCGTCACAGTGCGTACGGCAATCAGCCCATCCAGCACTTGCCCGCCCTGGCCACCGAGAATTTCCGCAGGCTCGCGCGGGGTCGGCAAGCCACCGGCCACCTCCGGGCACAGCGCCACCACGCGACCCTGCTGCTGCCACTGCAACAGGGCAGCAAAGGGGCCATGAACACCGCCGTCATAGCGCACCGGCTGACCGAGCAAACAAGCGCTGACCAGAATTTTTTGCATGACGACTCCCGATAAAACTGTTGCTCAGTAGATACGGCAAATAACCCAAAGCCGCTGGCAGTCACTGCCGGTAACACCCCATCACCTGCGCCGGCCGGCGAGCCGATCAAAAGTGCAGCAGTGACCGATAAATTGCCAAGCCGA
>JAURXE010000141.1 GCA_030654635.1 Pseudomonas sp. | reverse complement strand
GGTGAGAATTGCCATCGGCACACTCCACAGCACTGCGCCGACCAGCAACAGCAACGCCAGGCGTGACCAGCTAAAGCGCGCATGGGCGGGCGTTGGCGTGTCGTCATCAATCAGCGCCGGGCCAAATGACTGCTTGGCCGCGGCATGACCACCGCCGATGCTAAAGCTCTGCGGCAAATAGCGCCCGCCCAGAAAACCCAGCACTGCGGCACCCAGCACGATTAACGGAAATGGCAGTTGCAGCGCAAAAATCGCCACAAAGGAGGCACCGGCAATGGCCCACAGCCAGTTGTTTTTCAGCGCCCGCGAACCGATCCGATGGGCCGCCTGCAGCACTATGGCAGTGACCGCAGGTTTGATGCCGTAGAACAAGCCGGCCACCACCGGCACGTCGCCAAAGGCGATATACAGCCACGACAAGGCAATCAGGATAAACAGCGACGGCAGCACGAACAGCACCCCGGCGATCACCCCGCCCCAAGTGCGGTGCAACAGCCAGCCGATATAGATGGCCAGTTGCTGCGCCTCGGGGCCGGGCAACAGCATGCAGTAATTCAGCGCATGCAAAAACCGCTGCTCGGAAATCCAGCGGCGGCGCTCGACCAGCTCCTGATGCATAATCGAAATCTGCCCGGCCGGGCCGCCAAAGCTGATAAAGCCCAGCTTCAGCCAAAACCAAAAAGCCTGAATAAAACTCACCGAAGGCGCGCTCGTTGGCAGCGCGCTGGGCCACTGTTGCGGTTGATTGGGCATGGGACTTGGGCTTATCCAGAAAAGTCAGTTTTATGATCGATGAAAACTTAACAGCAAGCGACCAGCAGTGAAGTTCAGCATTGCGGTGGGCCGCCAATGGTTCAAAACAGCGCTTATTAAGCCATTTTGCCTAGGCATATCACAGGCTCTGCACTCGTTATGGGTTGATTGAAAAGCCGGCCGTCGGATGTGGTGGAGCGCAGCGATACCTATCAGGAGCTTGATCACCATCGATACTGGATGGGTATTGCAAGCTCAACCCATCCTGCAAAGCATCACGGCACTGCAACTTATGACCGGGACATAGCCACAACACAGCCCACAGACAACTCCTCGCAAGCTGGCATGAATTTCGCTATTCAAAAATAAATTCAGCAGCTTAGCTCGCATACAAAGCGCTGCCTGGGGACAAACCCAGTAGCGCCAAACATGCCAGCAACAATGGTTGACTAGGGTTCCGAACGGCCTTTTGGGCCGTTGCTGGTCCGAGAGTCGACGACCTCGTAGAGGTTACACGGCGGGATAAAAGCCCGGGAGAACGCAGCAACGGCGCTGCCAGCCTGTTCGTTTTTTATTCCAATCGCTGAGGTAACCCTATGCACGTCGCCCCCCTGCTTTGCCGTCTATTACCGGCCTTAATGACGCTACTGCTGGCCATGCCGGCAAGCGCCACAACCAGCGCACCGGTCAAGCCAAGCTTCAAGGTTTGCTGGTCGATTTTTGCCGGCTGGATGCCTTGGGGCTATGTCGCCCAAGAGCAAATCATCAACAAGTGGGCAGACAAATACGGCAT
>JAURXE010000553.1 GCA_030654635.1 Pseudomonas sp. | reverse complement strand
GGTCATGCTTGGGCCGACTTTAACCCCGATTGGGTTGCCGACGCCGCGCAGGAACTCGACGTGGGCGCCGTCCAGCTGACGGGTGCGGTCGCCGATCCAGAGCATGTGCGCCGAGCACTCGTAGTAACCGCCGGTGAGGCTGTCTTTACGCACGAAGGCTTGCTCGTAGTTGAGCAGCAAGGCTTCGTGGGCGGTGAAAAAACTGGTCTCACGCAGTTGCGGTGAGGCGTCCATACCGCAGGCGCGCATAAAGGCCAGGGTTTCGTCGATGCGGTTGACCAGTTGGCTGTACTTCTCGCCCAGCGCCGAGTTGGCGATAAAGTCCAGGTTCCACTGGTGTACCTGATGCAAGTCGGCAAAACCGCCCTGGGCAAAGGCGCGCAGCAGGTTCAACGAAGCGGTGGACTGGTGATAGGCCTGCAGCAGGCGCTCTGGGTCGGGCACCCGGCTGCCAGGGTTGAAGTCGATGCCATTGACGATGTCGCCGCGGTAGGCGGGCAGGGTCACGCCGTCGATGGTTTCATCGTTGGCCGAACGTGGCTTGGCGAACTGGCCAGCCATGCGTCCGACTTTCACCACCGGGCAACCGGCGGCAAAAGTCATCACAATCGCCATCTGCAGCAACACCTTAAAAGTGTCGCGGATTTTCAGGGTGGAGAATTCGGCAAAGCTCTCGGCGCAATCGCCGCCTTGCAGCAAAAACGCGCGGCCCTGGGTGACCTCGGCAAACTGACGACGCAACTCGCGGGCTTCCCCGGCAAATACCAGCGGCGGATAGCTGGCGAGCTTTTGCTCAACTTCCAGCAGGTGCGCGGCATTCGGGTAGATGGGTTGTTGCTGGATAGGTTTGGCTCTCCAGCTTTCAGGGCTCCAGGCTTGCGACATCAGGGTTCTCGGTAATTTAAGAGATCAGGCGGGCATGGTAACCGATGAACGGGGTGGTTCAAGCCAGTCGCGGCCGGCTAATCAGTGCGCAGGTAGGGTTTTGTCGGCGCTCGTATTGGCTCTGGCGCGTGACGGCTGGATTTAACGCGTGACCCAGGCTGCGCTATTCCGGGACAATCGGCGTTTTAGTATTGATGCCTAGGTCGGACAGCTAATGCAGAAGGGCGAGTTGGAAGAGTTGCAGGTGATCGCCGAAGTGGCCGATGCGTTTGGGGTTATTCGTGTGGTCGAAATGGGCTGCTATCGCTTCCTGGAGTTTGGCGACTCGATCGAGCAAAGCTGCGTCTTCAATGGCGACCCCAGTTGGCTGGAGTACGACTACACCCGCGCCATGCTGCTCGGGGCGCTGTGCCATGCGGCGCCTGAGAGTGCGCTGTTTCTGGGGCTGGGGGCGGGCAATCTGACCCAGGCCTGCCTGAAGTTTCTGCCGCTGGATGATGTCGAGGTGATCGAGCTGCGTCCCGAGGTGCCACGCCTGGCCATGGAATATCTGGGGCTGGCCGATGATCCGCGGCTGACCATCCGCATTGGCGATGCGCTGGATTTGCTCGATAGCGCGGAAAACGCCGACCTGATATTTCTCGACTTATATACCGACACCGGCCCAGGCGTTGGCCATCTGGCCTGGAAGTTTCTCGAGAACTGCCAGAAGAAACTCAATCGGGGTGGCTGGTTGATTATTAATCAGTGGGCCGCCAATGACGGCAAGCCACTCGGCGCCGCGCTGCTGCGCGGGCTCTATCACCGCCACTATTGGGAAGTGCCGGTGAAGGAGGGCAATGTGGTGTTGATCATTCCGGCCGACCTGGATCAGCAGCTGGATGTGCAACAGCTGCAGGCGCAAGACCTGCGCCTGGCGCCGCTACTGGGCTACTCGCTGGCGTCCTTGCGGGCGGCGGTGCGGCCGGCTTCTTAACGTTGTTAGTTGCCAGTGAACCTGCCGGGGCGGCGTTCAAGCATAGCCTGCACCCCTTCTTTGGCATCATGGCTGTGCATCAGGCTGCGCATGGTCACCGGCAAGCTGGCCGCTGCGGCATCCGCGCCCTCGCGCACCGTTTGCCGGGCCGAGGCGAGCGTGGCCTGCACCCCCAGCGGTGCCTGAGCGGCAATCCGCTCGGCGAGGAGCAGGGCGCGGTGCAGCAAGTCTTCACTGGCCACCACTTCTTGCACCAAGCCTAAGCGATAGGCTTCGTGGGCGTCGAACTCATCGCCGGTCAGTAGCCAACGCATGGCATTGCCCCAGCCGGCGGTTTGATGCATGCGCAGCGTGGCGCCGCCGAACGGGAAGATGCCGCGCTGCACCTCCATCTGGGCGAAACGGGTGTTGCTGGCGCAGAGATTAATGTCCGAAGCCAGCATCAGCTCGATGCCGATGGTCAGGCAGTAGCCTTGCGCCGCCACTATCACCGGTTTGCTCACCCGTAGGCCGCCAAACACCCCCCAAGGATCGCAACCCCCCGCCGGTACTTGCCAGCCAGCGGCGAGCACCGGGCCGATATTGGCCAGGTCCAAACCGGCGGTAAAGTGTTCGCCATGGGCAAATACCAGCGCCACCCGGGCCTCGCTGTTACGTTCAAACTCGCCATAGGCAAGGCATAGGTCATTCAGTAGATCGAGGTCGAAGGCGTTGCGCTTGGCGCGGCGATCGAGGCCGAGCAGCAGAATGTGCCCGCGTAATTCGCGGCTAACACGGCTGTTTGAGCTTTGCGTCATGGCTAAAATCCTTGCGTGGGAGGGGCGCCCGACGGGTATAGCCTGCGCGTCATGGGTTGTTCAAGTAATTTCAGGTCAGAACTGACCGACCACTCAGCGGAACCGTGTAAATGGGTAGAAAATACCCACCTATAGATTGGATTCTCAGGTATAGTGCGCGCCGGCCTTTTGCGGGGCCGTGTTCAGGTAGTGCAATTTCACCGAGGTTAAACCCCGGCTGCATGTCCGCCTAGCGGGCTCTACTTGACGATTCATTCATCAATACGTTTTCGCAAATCCCCGCCGACAAAGCTGCCAGGGTTACCTTCGGGTCTTACAGGGCATGTGCTGCTTTGAAACATGGGTCTTTGCGGATGCACTAGAGGCAGACCCATGACCCAAGTAATCGGCGGCTTCGCCGCACTCGAACTACACCCAAATATTCTTGCCGCTGTAATCGCGACTGGCTACGAAGAGCCTTCGGCGATTCAAACCTTGTCGATTCCAGTGATTCTGGCTGGCCACGACATGATCGGCCAAGCGCAAACCGGTACCGGCAAAACCGCCGCGTTCGCGTTGCCAATCCTCAGCCGCATCGACCCGGCCAAGCGTCAGCCACAAGCGCTGATCCTGGCGCCAACTCGCGAGTTGGCCCTGCAGGTTGCCAGCGCCTTTGAAACCTACGCCAAGCAAATGCCCGGCGTTAGCGTTATCGCCGTTTACGGTGGCGCGCCTATGGGTCCGCAGTTGAAAGCCATCCGTAACGGCGCACAGATCATCGTCGCGACTCCGGGTCGTTTGGTTGATCACTTGCGCCGCGACGAGAAAGTGCTGTCGACTGTGTGCCACTTGGTCCTCGACGAAGCCGACGAAATGCTCAAGCTGGGCTTCATGGACGACCTTGAAGTGATCTTCAAGGGCCTGCCAGCCGAGCGTCAGACCGTACTGTTCTCGGCCACCTTGCCGCACTCGATCCGCTCTATCGCTGAAAAGCATTTGCGCGATCCTAAGCACGTTAAGGTTGAGACCAAGACCCAAACCGTTACCGCAATTGAGCAGGCACACTTGTTAGTGCACGCCGATCAAAAGGTTTCGGCTGTGCTGCGTTTGCTCGAAGTTGAAGAGTTCGACGCGCTGATCGCCTTCGTACGTACCAAGCAAGCCACTCTGGATCTGGCCGCCGCGCTGGAAGCCAAAGGCTACAAGGCTGCTGCCCTGAACGGTGACATCGCCCAGAACCAACGTGAGCGCGTTATCGAATCGCTGAAAGATGGCCGTTTGGACATCGTAGTAGCGACCGACGTGGCTGCTCGTGGTCTTGACGTACCGCGCATCACTCACGTGATGAACGTCGACATGCCGTACGACCCAGAGTCCTACGTGCACCGTATCGGTCGTACCGGTCGTGCTGGTCGTACTGGTCGCGCACTGTTGCTGGTAACGCCGCGTGAGCGTCGCATGCTGCAGGTAATTGAGCGTGTAACCGGCCAGAAAGTTGCTGAAGTACGTCTGCCGGACGCTGCTGCAGTATTGACCGCACGCATCAAGAAGCTGACTAACGCTTTGGCGCCGCTGGTGGCTGATGCTGAAACCACCCACGGCGAGTTGCTTGATCGCTTGACCGCTGATATCGGTTGCACCCCGCGTGCACTGGCTGCTGCTTTGTTGCGCAAAGCCACCAACGGTCAAGCTTTGACCCTGGCTGAAGTTGAGCGTGAGCAGCCGTTAGTGCCGAACAGCGGCGCGCCACGTGGCGAGCGCAGCGAACGCCCTGAGCGTAGCGGTGAGCGCAGTGAGCGTTCCGAGCGTGGTGAGCCGCGTGAGCGTCGCGCTCCGGTGCCATTGGCCGATGGTCGTGCGCGTTGCCGCACTGCCTTGGGTCTGCGCGACGGTATCGCCGCGAAGAACCTGCTGGGCGCCATCCTCAACGAAGGCGGCTTGGTTCGCGAAGCTATCGGTCGCATCCAGGTGCGTGAGAGCTTCAGTCTGGTTGAGCTGCCGGAAGACGGTCTCGAGCGTTTGCTGACCAAGCTGAAGGACACTCGCGTTGCCGGTAAGCAGTTGAAGCTGCGTCGTTATCGCGAAGATTGATCGGTGGTTTCTACTGATTAAAAAAAGCCCCGCCTAGTGCGGGGCTTTTGCGTTGTGGCGGGCT
>JAURXE010000527.1 GCA_030654635.1 Pseudomonas sp. | reverse complement strand
CCTTAGTGCCGGTAAAACTCGGTACCGGCGGCTGATAAGTCGCCCAGTCGAACTTGGGCTTTTTCGCTACCGCAGCGGCATAGGGCAGGCGCTCGGTGCGCGAGCTGCGGGCGGCGGTGCGTTCACGGACTTCGATGTAGTCGAGGCGGGTGCGTTCGACGAAGGCGGGCTTCAGTTCTTTGGACAGCAGCTGGGTGGCCACGCCCACGGCGCGCGAGGCGTCGGTGACGTAGATCACCGCGTCGTTCTGGTACTTGGGCTCGATTTTCACCGCGGTGTGGGCTTTGGAGGTGGTGGCGCCGCCGATCATCAGCGGCAGATAGAAGCCTTGACGCTGCATTTCGCGGGCGACATGCACCATCTCATCCAGGGACGGGGTGATCAGGCCGGACAGGCCGATGATGTCGCACTTCTCGGCGATAGCGGTTTGCAGGATCTTCTCCGCCGGCACCATCACGCCCATATCGACGATGTCGTAGCCGTTGCAGCCGAGCACCACTCCGACGATGTTTTTGCCGATGTCATGCACGTCGCCTTTCACTGTGGCCATCAGGATCTTGCCCTTGGCTTCCGGCTTGTCGCCTTTTTCCAGCTCGATAAAGGGGATCAGGTGGGCCACGGCCTGCTTCATTACCCGGGCGGATTTAACCACCTGGGGCAGGAACATCTTGCCTTCGCCGAACAGGTCGCCGACCACGTTCATGCCGGCCATCAGCGGGCCTTCGATCACTTCGATCGGGCGCGCGCATTGCTGGCGGCACTCTTCGGTGTCTTCGACGATAAAGGCGGTGATGCCCTTAACCAGTGAGTGCTTGAGGCGCTCGACCACGCTCCAGCTGCGCCACTCCTCGGTCTCGGCTTCCTTGACGCTGCCATCGCCCTTGTAGTTGTCGGCGATGGCCAGCAGGGCGTCGGTGCCATTGGCATTGCGGTTGAGCACCACGTCTTCGACGCAGTCGCGCAGCTGCTTGGGGATCTCGTCATAGATTTCCAGCTGACCGGCGTTGACGATGCCCATGGTCAGG
>JAURXE010000509.1 GCA_030654635.1 Pseudomonas sp. | reverse complement strand
GCCGAGCTGGCGGGCTACGTTGGCCAGCAGATCGGCGAGAACATCGCCGCCGGGCAGGACAGCACACGGCAGGTAGTGGATGGCTGGCTGGCCAGCCCGGGGCACTGCGCCAACCTGATGAACCCAGAGTTTCGCGAACTGGGCGCGGCCTACGCGGTTGATCCTAAGAGTGATGCGGGGATTTATTGGACGGCCATGTTCGGCACACCCTGAGGATTGCTCGAGCTGGGGGCGGAGTGAAGGCCGAGGCCATCCAACGCCAGTTCGCCCACCGGCATGCTCCGCTTCACTCGGCGTGGTGATTAGGCTTTCTTTACACCTGCTGCAGCGGCTGGTCGGTTAGGCTGGCGAGCAGATCAGCCGCAAAGTTCGACACAACACTCTTTTTCGCATGCTCGGTTACGGCGCTTCGGGGCTCCAAACCGATGCCGGCAATCATTCGCGCCAAGACAATTCTTCTGGATTTAACCTGCCATGCCATGGAAAACCTGGTCAGCCGAACGCTTGGGCATAGTGTTTGCCGTCCTCGCCGCTTTGGGTTTTTCCTTCAAGGCTATTTTCGTCAAATTGGCCTACGCCGTTGCGCCCGTAGATGCCGTCACGCTGTTGACGCTACGCATGAGCTTTAGCTTACCCGTCGCGCTGTGGGCCACCCTGTGGTTGTGCCGATCCGCGCCGCCGCTCAAGGCTAAAGAGTGGGGGCTGTTGGTTGTCCTGGGCCTGCTGGGTTACTACGGTGCCAGCATCCTCGATTTCATTGGTCTGCAGTACATCTCGGCGGCGCTGGAACGCTTGATTCTGTTTATCTACCCGACCCTGACCGTGCTGATCGGCGTGTTGCTGATGGGCAAGCGCCTGGAGAAGCGCCAAGTCGGCGCGCTGCTGTTGTCCTATGCCGGTATTGCTCTGGCGTTTGCCCATGACTTGGCGGTCGCGGATGACATCCATAATGTGCTGATTGGCGCCGCCTTCGTGTTCGGCTCGGCCTGCTGTTACGCGCTGTACAGCGCCGGAGCCGAGGTCGCCATTCGGCGGCTTGGCACCCTGCGCTTTGCCGCCCTGGCGATTATCGTGTCGACCTTCGCCACGCAGCTGCACTTCGCGATCAGCCAGCCTTTTTCTGCCCTGGTTCAGCCTGTGCCGGTGTACCTCTATGGCGCGGCGATGGCCATCTTCTCCACGCTGTTACCGGTGTTCTGGCAGGCGGCCGCCGTGCAGCGCCTCGGTGCTGCACGGGCCGTGCTGATCGGCACTCTGGGCCCGATACTGACGATTTTCTTCGCTTGGCTGCTGCTGGCCGAACCGGTGTCTTTGGCTCAACTGGCGGGCGCCGGCTTGGTTCTGGCCGGCGTCTGGTTAGTTGCACGGCGCAATGGCTCGCCCTGATCGTCCTTTGCACTACTGCTGTGGCGTACAGGCGAGCTGCTGGATAAGCCTGCGGGGCCGGCTGAAGCCGAGCAGGCTCGCCAGCAGGCCGTTGTCCAGGGGCGGGCTGCCCAGATACTGCGGCGCCAGGTCGCGACGGATGGCGCACAGCAGCCCGGAGAACGACTCTTTGGAATGGCACGCGGCGGCCTTATTCCTGCTCGACCAGCAGCTCTACCACGCGCCGAGTCAGCGGGGAAATCAGCAGTACCGCCGGGAATGCGCACAACCAGGCGGTCAGCCAGGCGCTGAACCACAGGCTGGCGAAGTGGGGGAGTGGGCCCGTGGCGCGAAAGGTGGCGATGCCCGACACCAGCAGCGACATCAGCCCTGAGAGAATCAGGGCGAAGAGCAGCGGGCTGTATTTTCTGGCGATCATCCGACCACCTCCAGGCTCTGTTTGAGCGGGGCATTGCAGTGCAGGCGCTGCAGTGTTGCAGCGAAGTTCTTGCCGAACATCAGCGCGGTCTTGATATCGCCAGGCGCAAAGGCGTCGGCGGCTGAGGATTTCTCCGCCTGGGCCATCAGCCCCGACCAGGAACCGAGGCGGTTCGCCGCTTCGTCGTAGGGCACCCCCAGGTGTTGCTCCGGCAGAATCGGATTACCGACCCAGAGCATGCCGTGCTGCATGCAGAACACGAACATCGACAGCAGCGTCGACTGCTTGTCACCGGCCGGGAGCGCCGACACCGTAAAGCCTGCCGCCAGTCGTCCGAGCAGCTGCTGGTTGCGCCATAGCCCGCCGGTGGCGTCCATAAAGGCTTTGACCTGGGCCGAGACACCGCCCAAATAAGTGGGGGAACCGAGGATATAACCGTCGAACTTGAGCAGTTCATTCGGCGCGCTGGCCAGATCCTCGGCCTGTAGCAGATGCACCTCGGTATTCGCTAGGCTGCGGGCGCCCTCGGCAACCAGGCTGGCGATGTGTTCGGTATGTCCGTGGGCACTGTGGTAGATGACGGCGATTATTTTCATGGCTGGTACTCCGGTTTGAAGGTAGACAGTGTTGAGGCGGGCCGTGCTCAGCGCAGCAATCCGGCGATTAGCACGGCGCTCAGGTACAGGCCCAGACCAAACACGGCGTGATTGAGCAGGCTTTTGCCGCAGTTCTTCACTGGGGTTGTTGTCTTGGCTGAGGCGAAGCCCGCGCCCATGGCGGGCTGAATCACCAGTAAGGGGATGACGACCGTGCCAACGCCAAGCAGCAGTGCGGGCAACAGGGTCGGGTTCCAGGCCCAGTCCGTGCCTTGGATGGCCAGCAGCAAGCCGGCAAAGGCGATGCCGGTGGCGTAATGCATCAACCAGCCCAGCGCCAGCTCACGCTGGATCGGCGCCGCCTTGGCGATGGCTGCATGCGCCAGTTGCCCACGCAGCAGGTGGCCGACCCAGCGGCCGATAAAGGCAAAGTTCAGCGTCGGCACGCCGCGGTATTTCAGCAGCATCAGCCAGGCGTCCATGACCAGCGTGGCGCCAATGCCGATGCCGGCAGTCAGGCTCAGGTTTTGCGTCAGGTCTTGTAATAGTTGGCTCATAAGGACCTCGTTCAGGTTGACCGGTTAGGGGTTCTGAACGACTCTACAAGTTCAAGTCAACTTGAGGTCAAGGGGTATCTTATGGACATCGCTGAGGTAGCCAAACGCTCCGGTTTACCGGCATCGGCACTGCGCTTTTATGAGGAGAAGGGGTTGATCGTTTCCCTTGGCCGCCAGGGTGAACGGCGCAGCTTTGCACCGCAGATACTCGACCAGTTGGCGCTGATCGCCTTGGCGCAGTCGGCCGGCTTCAGTCTGGATGAAATACGCTCGATGTTCGCCCCCGGCGGGGCGCCGGCTATTGATCGGCAGATGCTCGCGGACAAGGCCGACGAGCTGGATGCAAACATTAAGCGCCTGCAGGCCATGAGTCGCGGGCTGCGCCATGCGGCCGCCTGCCCGGCGCCGAGCCACGCCGAATGCCCGACCTTCCAGAAGCTGGTGAAGGTGGCGGCGGCCAGCGCCCATGCGCGCAAGCGCTAAACGCCCCGGCGCGCCATCCTGCACACTTGAGACGCTTGA
>JAURXE010000488.1 GCA_030654635.1 Pseudomonas sp. | reverse complement strand
GTTCGCCGCCAAACCCCATCCGGGACAGATGCAGGTGGCCGCCTGGATTCGCGCGGATCTGGCTATAGACGCGCCAACCGCGCCGCTGCACCGCCTGCAGGATCGCTACTCACTGCGCTGCGCCCCCCATGTGCTGGGAGTGATGGCCGACAGCCTGGGCTTGCTGCGGCAATTTATCGAAACTGAGCTGAACAGCGCCAACGACAATCCGCTGATCGACGCCGAGGCCGGCCGGGTGCTGCACGGTGGGCACTTCTACGGTGGGCATATCGCCTTCGCCATGGACAGCCTGAAGAACCTGGTGGGCAACGTCGCCGACCTGCTCGATCGGCAGTTGGCCCTGCTGGTCGACACCCGCTACAACCACGGCCTGCCGAGCAATTTGTCCGGCGCGCCGGCCGCCACCGCGATGATCAATCATGGCTTCAAAGCGGTGCAGATTGGCGCCAGCGCCTGGACCGCCGAAGCCTTGAAAAACACCATGCCGGCCAGCGTGTTCTCGCGCTCCACCGAATGCCATAACCAGGACAAAGTCAGCATGGGCACCATCGCCGCCCGCGACGCCTTGCGCAGCCTGGAGCTGACCGAACAGGTGGCGGCTGCCACCTTGCTGGCTGCCAATCAGGGCGTGTGGCTGCGTCAGCGTGACGCTTCGCGGGCCTTGCCGGCGGCTCTGGCACTGATGCACGCAGAGCTTACGGAGGATTTCCCACCGGTGATCGAGGACCGCGCCCTGGAAGGCGAATTGCGCCTGTGCCTGACCCGCATCCGCAGCCAACATTGGAGCCTGTATGCGTAGCAAAGGCGTGTTGCAGGCGGAGATCGAATTCGAGGTGCCGTTCTTCGATGTCGACTCGATGGAGGTGGTCTGGCATGGCCATTACGTCAAATACCTGGAAGTCGCCCGCTGCGCGCTGCTCGACAAGCTCGGCCACAACTATCAGCAGATGCGCGCCAGCGGTTACGGCTGGCCGATTATCGATCTGCAGCTGCGTTATGTGCGCGGTGCCCAGTTTGGTCAGCGGATCAAGGTGCGCGCCGACCTGATCGAGTGGGAAAATCGTCTGAAGATCAATTACCTGATCAGCGATGCCGCCACGGGTGAGCGCCTGACTCGCGCCAGTAGCGTGCAGGTGGCGGTGGAGATTGCCAGTCGCG
>JAURXE010000485.1 GCA_030654635.1 Pseudomonas sp. | reverse complement strand
TTTACTACCTTCGCGACCTGTCGGGCAAGGCAGCACGTATCAAGGAAAAACTGGCTTAAGCCCAGTTGTTCTGAAAAAGCAGCCTGCGGGCTGCTTTTTTTTGCTTGAATTTTGAGTGCATGCGGTGGGCTGAGATGAGTGCCGCAAAGTACTGCGGTATGCCTGGTTGTAGAAAACGCCCAATGCGGGCGTTTTTCAGGGTTGGGCAAACTCAGTGCAGGCTGATCCGCAGCGAAGCCTGTGATAGGTCGATGTCCTGCATCACTACGCTGCCAAAGCTTTGCCCAGGATTGGCACCGGCGACGCGAATGTTGTCGAAGCGTAACTCGCCAATCGAGCTGGGTAGGCGCACGTTGACCGAGCCGTCGGCATTGACGATCGAGGTCATTTTGCTGGTGTCGTATTGCACGTCGTGCATCGACGTCTCGGCTTCCAGACTGTTCAGTACCGGCAGCACCAATTTTGCCAGTTGACCAGCGGTGCCGACGCCATCGCCGCTCTCTGCTGTGGCAAAAATACCTTGCAGCACATCGTTCAAGCCCTGGGCGCTGACGCTGCTCATTTCGGCGTCGCTCAAGGCTTGCATGCCACGCGGGGCCTGCATTTGGCTAAGCGTGCTGGGCGGTGTTTGCCGCTGGATGTCGGCACTGGCCATTTGAAATGGGCTGAGCAGGGCGGCGACCAGGGTGGCGGTCAGGCGCAGGCTGGTTTGTTTTTTCAGTGCCTTGCACAGTTGTCGTTCGGTCAGCACGCCTTGCTCGATAAGGATTTCACCGAGACGTTTGCTGCTGGTCAGCTGCAACTTAATGGCGTTATCGAGTTGAGCTGCTGTAACTAAGCCTTTGTCGATTAACAGTTGGCCAAGGCGCGATTTTTGATTGTTAGACATTGTTATAAGTCCGGCTGACATTAATGGCTTATTGCAATCATGGTTGGCGGGCGCGGAACTGTCACCCATCGAAAGATAGGTGGTGCGCTGGTTTTTTAGTTTTTTTAGCTGCGTATGAAGCGCTTTTAATCGCTTTTTTTGTGCTGGTTGAGGTTTTGCACCTATGCAAGACTGACACTCATTTTTGTCTATCTGCGTTGCGCCCATGTCTGCTGTTGAGCATCCCCTGATCGAACGTTTTCTCGAAACCCTGTGGCTGGAGAAAGGCTTGGCGGCCAATACCCGCGCGGCCTATAGCAGCGATCTGAGTCACTTCAATGGCTGGTTGCTTGCGCGTGGCCTGGAGTTGCCAAGTGCCGGGCGCGAGCTGATTCTCGATCACCTGGCCTGGCGTTTAAGTAGCGGTTACCAGGCCCGTTCGACGGCGCGGTTTCTCTCCGGGTTGCGCGGGTTTTACCGTTTTTTGCTGCGTGAAGGTTTGATTGCTCAGGACCCGACCTTGCAAGTTGAGTTGCCGCAACTTGGCCGGCCGCTGCCAAAGTCGTTGTCTGAGGCCGATGTCGAGGCTTTGTTGGCGGCGCCGGAAGTGACCGAGCCGCTGGGCTTGCGTGACCGCGCGATGCTCGAGGTTTTGTATGCCTGCGGACTGCGGGTGACCGAGCTGATCAGCCTGACCCTTGAGCAGGTGAATCTGCGCCAAGGCGTGTTGCGGGTGTTCGGCAAGGGCAGCAAGGAGCGTCTGGTGCCGCTGGGTGAAGAGGCAATGCATTGGATCGAGCGCTATGTGCGCGAAGCCCGTGGCTTTCTGCTGGCAGGCAAGCCAAGCGATGTGCTGTTTCCAAGCTTGCGCGGCGAGCAGATGACCCGGCAAACCTTCTGGTATCGGATCAAACACCACGCGAGTGTGGCCGGCATCGCCAGGTCCCTGTCGCCGCATACCTTGCGGCATGCCTTTGCCACTCACTTGCTTAACCATGGCGCCGATTTGCGGGTGGTGCAGATGTTGCTGGGGCATAGCGACTTGTCCACCACGCAGATCTACACCCATGTCGCCCGCGCCCGTTTGCAAGAGCTGCATGCCAAACATCACCCGCGCGGCTGACGGTCAATTTATGGCGATAGATGGCGCTGCCGCGCGGCGCTGGCGGTCGGTCTGGGCGGGCTTGTGTGGTAATCTTGCCCGCTTAAATGAGTGTGTGTCGCCGGAGTTCCCTATGCGTCTGTGCAAAATTGTTAGCGTTGCAGCCCTTGGTTTGGTCGGCGGTTATGCCTTGGCCGCAGCGCCTGCTGATCCGGATCAGGCGATCCGTCAGTCGTTAAAATCGATTGATCCCGACATGAAGATTGAGGCTATTGCCGAGAGCCCGTTGACCGGTGTTTTTGAAGTGCATCTGCAAGGTGGTCGCGTGCTGTATTCCAGCGCCGACGGCCAGTACATGCTGCAAGGTTTTCTTTACCAGTTTAAAAATGGCCAGGCGCTGAACTTGACTGAACAGGTCAAAAGCAAAGCCATCGCCAAAGAAATAAATGCAGTGCCCTTGAGTGAAATGGTGGTGTTTGCCCCTAAAGAGCCCAAGACCCATATCACCGTGTTTACCGACACCGATTGCGGCTACTGCCAGAAGCTCCATCGTGAAGTGCCAGAACTCAATCGGCTCGGCGTCGAGGTGCGTTACATGGCCTTTCCGCGTCAGGGCTTGGCCTCTACTGGTTATAACGACTTGGTCAGCGTTTGGTGCGCCAAAGATCGCCAAGTGGCAATGACTGAGGCCAAATCGCGCAAAGCATTGCCTGCGGCAAAATGCGATAACCCGGTGGCTAAACAATACGAGTTGGGTCAGTTGATCGGCATTAACGGCACACCGGCGATTGTCTTGGCCAATGGCGAGTTGATTCCCGGTTATCAGCCAGCGCCTGAATTGGCGAAGCTGGCCCTTGAGGCCAAGTAACAGGCTACTGCGGCCGCTGATTAATAAGCGCCTGCGACGGATTGACTAACAGAGAGCCGCTTCGTAAGGTGCGGCTCTTTTATGCGGGTGAGTCTGACTCGCCCGTTTACTGTGATGATGGGGTATAGCGTTTGAAACCGGTCAAAGTAGGCATTTGTGGACTGGGTACCGTCGGTGGCGGCACCTTCAATGTGCTTAAGCGCAATGCCGAGGAGATTGCTCGGCGTGCCGGGCGCGGTATCGAAGTGGCTCAGATTGCCCTGCGCAGTGCCAATCCCAAGTGTGAAATTGGTGCGACCCCAACCACCGGCGACGTGTTTGACGTGGTGAATAACCCCGAAATCGACATAGTGGTTGAGCTAATCGGCGGCAGCACCATCGCCCGCGAACTGGTGCTCAAGGCCATCGAAAACGGCAAGCATGTGGTCACCGCCAACA
Organism: Pseudomonas sp.; assembly: GCA_030654635.1. Taxonomy (GTDB): domain Bacteria; phylum Pseudomonadota; class Gammaproteobacteria; order Pseudomonadales; family Pseudomonadaceae; genus Aquipseudomonas. Next base: position 4,272 of record JAURXE010000485.1, on the reverse strand, counting down.
AGGCGCTGATTGCCGTGCATGGCAACGAGATTTTCGCTAAGGCCCGTGAGAAGGGCGTGATAGTCGCCTTCGAAGCTTCGGTAGCCGGTGGTATTCCGGTGATCAAGGCGGTTCGCGAAGGTTTGGCGGGCAACCGCATCAATTGGGTTGCCGGCATCATCAACGGCACCGGTAACTTCATCCTCACTGAAATGCGTGAGAAGGGCCGTGCCTTTGAAGACGTACTCAAGGAAGCTCAAGCCCTGGGTTACGCCGAAGCCGATCCGACCTTTGACGTCGAAGGCATCGATGCTGCGCACAAGCTGACCATTCTGGCCTCGATTGCCTTTGGCATTCCGCTGCAGTTCGACAAGGCCTACACCGAAGGCATCACCAAACTGACCACCGCCGACGTCAACTACGCCGAAGCCCTGGGTTATCGCATCAAGCACCTGGGTGTGGCCCGGCGGACCGAAGCCGGCATCGAGTTGCGGGTACATCCGACGCTGATCCCGGCTGATCGGCTGATTGCCAATGTTAATGGCGTGATGAACGCCGTGATGGTCAATGGCGATGCTGCTGGCAGCACCTTGTTCTACGGCGCCGGCGCCGGCATGGAGCCGACCGCCTCCTCGGTGGTGGCTGACTTGGTGGACGTGGTTCGCGCCATGACCTCCGACCCGGAAAACCGTGTGCCGCACCTGGCCTTCCAGCCAGACGCACTGTCCGACCATCCGATTCTGCCGATCGAAGCCTGCGAGAGCGCCTATTACCTGCGCATCCAGGGTCGCGATCATCCGGGCGTATTGGCGCAAGTGGCGACCATCCTGTCCGAGCACGGCATCAATATTGAATCGATCATGCAGAAGGAAGTCGAAGAACACGACGGCCTGGTACCGATGATTCTGGTCACCCACCGGGTGGTTGAGCTGCGCATGAACAATGCCATCACCGCCCTGGAAGCTTTGAGCGATGTGGTTGGCAATGTGGTGCGAATTCGCGTCGAGCAGCTTAATTAATTGGCCGCCAGCTCCGTGCTGGCCGCTCAGATTTCAGCTTAAAGGTTGATAGATATGCGTTACGTCAGCACCCGTGGCCAAGCGCCAGTCCTGAATTTTGAAGATGTATTGCTGGCCGGTTTAGCCAGCGATGGCGGCCTCTATGTGCCGGAAAACCTGCCGCGTTTTACCCAGGAAGAGATCGCTTCCTGGGCCGGCCTGCCGTACCACGAGCTGGCTTTCAAGGTGATGCGCCCGTTCGTGACTGGCAGCATTCCGGACGCCGACTTCAAGCAGATTCTCGAAGACACCTATGGCGTGTTTGCTCACAGTTCCGTTGCGCCACTGCGCCAGCTGGGCAATAACGAATGGGTGCTGGAGCTGTTCCACGGCCCAACCCTGGCGTTCAAGGATTTCGCCCTGCAACTGCTCGGCCGTCTGCTCGATTACGTATTGGCCAAGCGCAATGAGCGCGTGGTGATCATGGGCGCCACCAGCGGTGACACGGGATCTGCGGCAATCGAAGGCTGCAAGGCCTGCGACAACGTCGACATTTTTATCATGCACCCGCACAACCGTGTGTCTGAAGTGCAGCGCCGGCAGATGACCACCATCTTCGGCGACAACATCCATAACATCGCCATCGAAGGCAACTTCGATGACTGCCAAGAGATGGTCAAGGACAGCTTTGCTGACCAGAGCTTTCTCAAGGGCACCCGTTTGGTGGCGGTTAACTCGATCAATTGGGCGCGGATCATGGCCCAGATCGTCTACTACTTTCATGCGGCCTTGCAGCTCGGCGGCCCGGCCCGTTCGATCGCATTCTCGGTACCAACCGGCAACTTCGGCGATATTTTCGCCGGGTATCTGGCGCGCAATATGGGCCTGCCGATCAGCCAGCTGATCGTCGCCACCAACCGCAACGATATCCTGCACCGCTTTATGAGCGGCAATCAGTACGCCAAAGACACTCTGCACCCGACTTTGTCGCCGTCCATGGACATCATGGTCTCGTCGAACTTTGAACGTCTGCTGTTCGACCTGCACGGTCGCAACGGTGCGGCGGTGGCCGAACTGATGAGCACCTTCAAACAGACCGGCTCATTCAGCGTCGCCGATGATCGCTGGACCGAGGCGCGCAAGCTGTTCGACTCGCTGGCGGTCAATGACGAAGAAACCTGCGCCACCATCGCCGAGGTTTATCAAGAGTGCGGCGAGCTGCTCGATCCGCACACCGCCATCGGCGTTAAAGCTGCGCGTGATTGCCGGCGCAGCCTGGCCACGCCCATGGTCATTCTCGGCACCGCGCACCCGGTCAAATTTCCGGAAGCGGTGGAGAAGGCCGGCGTCGGTGCAGCGCCTGCACTGCCGCCGCACCTGGCCGATCTGTTCCAGCGTGATGAGCGTTGCACCGTACTGGCCAACGACCTGAAGACCGTGCAAGCCTTTGTCGCCGCCCACGGCAACCGTGGAAAACCGTTGTAAATCGCTCGAAACTGAGCAGTAAAAAAGGCTAGTGCCCGCGAGGGACTGGCCTTTTTTGTGGCTGTTGAGGCCTGGGTGCGAACTCGTTTTGGCGGCGCATTCTGCCGTAAAGAGCCGGCGAATTGATGGCTTAGTCGGTCGCGCCATAGCGCTGAAGTAATGCGCCAAGTTGGCCGCTTTCGCGCAGTTGGCCAATCGCTTTGTCGATCTGTGGCAGTAGCTTCATCCCAGCGGAATGGCGGCCAACTGCCAGGTAATAGGCGTTTTCATAATAGGCCGTGGGCATCCGGCTGATCTTGCCTTGATAGGCCGGCTGGCGCAGTAGTGCGGCGGCGTTGAGTTCGTAGGCGAGAAAACCGTTTAGGGTGCCGTCGGCGGTCAGTTTGAACAGTTGCTCGAGCGAGTCGACCTCGACTAATTCCATCGGTAGCTGCGTGCGTTGTCGCTGAAATAGTGGCCCGAAGCTGCGGTTCTTTACCACCCCCAGACGCAGGTTTTGCGTCGAGTCCCAGTCCAGTAGTCCCGCCGGTACCGGGCGGTTACTCTGGTAGTAAACAAAGGCGCGCTTGAGCAGCAGTGGCTCGGAGTAGGCCAGGTATGTGATGCGTCGTTCATCCAGGTGCGTGACGCTGATGCCGTCGGTTTGGCCGAGCTTGGCCCGTTCTAACACCTGCGCAAGCGGCAGTAACTCCAACTGCGCACTGCGACCGAACTGGCTGAAGATCAGCTGCAGCAGCTCAAAAGCCAGGCCTTCCTGAGTCTGTCCCTGGGCCTTGGGGGTGAAGGGTGGCCAGTCGACTTGCTCGACAAACTGCAAGGGCGGCAATGGCTCTATCAGTGATTCGGCGCTGGCGAGCTGGGCGCCAAGGCCCAGTAACAGTGCGCCGACTGCGTTAGCCCAGGTGCGGATTTTTGGCTTGGCCATGGATGAAGCTCCTCGGATTACTCTGGCAGTCTAGCCAGCTTTAAATCGCCCCATCGCGGCGCAAGACGCTGATTTGCTCTGCGCTGTAACCCAGCGCTGCCAGCACCTGGCTGTTGTGTTCGCCCAGCTCTGGCCCCACCGAGTTAACCGCCCCAGGTGTTGCCGACAGCTTGGGCACTATGCCGGGCATCTTGAAAGCTTTGCCATCGGGTAATTTGGCGCTGAGGAACATCTCGCGGGCGAGAAATTGCGGGTCGCTGAGCATGTCTGCGGCGGAGTAGATGCGGCTGGCCGGTACTTCGGCGTTGCTTAAAGTATGCAATAGCGCATCCAGTGGCAGGCTGCTGGCCCAGCGATCAATCACCCCGTACAGCTCGTCGCGGCGTGCGTCGCGGCCGGCGTTGTCTGCCAGGCTTGGGTCGCTGGCCAAGTCATCACGGTCGATGGCGCGCATAAAGCGCTGGAAGATCGCATCGCCATTGGCGCCGATCTGCACGTGTTTGCCATCGCTACTGGTGTGGATCGACGAGGGCGTGATGCCGGGCATGATGTTGCCGCTGCGTTCGCGGATAAAACCGAATACGTCGAACTCGGGCACCATGCTTTCCATCATGGCGAACACCGCTTCATACAGCGCCACGTCGACAACCTGGCCCTGGCCGTTATTTACTTCGCAATGCCGCAGCGCCATCAAGGCGCCGATCACTCCCCAGAGGGCGGCAATCGAGTCGCCAATGGAGATGCCGGTGCGCACCGGCGGCCGATCTTCGAAACCGGTGATATAGCGCAGACCGCCCATGGAGTCGCCGACCGCGCCAAAGCCCGGTTGGTCTTTTAGTGGGCCGGTCTGGCCGAAACCGGACAGGCGCACCATCACCAGCTTGG
>JAURXE010000483.1 GCA_030654635.1 Pseudomonas sp. | reverse complement strand
GACTTGCGAGTAAGGCTTCCATTAACGCAGCACCTCCAGGTGCACATCGGCGGCGACAAAGCAGGCAAGTGCGGCCTCGACGTCGCCACCGGTCAGCGCCAATGTCAGCTGGCCGTAAGGATTGTCTTTGATCCGGTCGATACGCCCGGCGAGGATGCTGTAATCGACTCCGGTTTGCCGCGCCACGCTGCCCAGCAATGGCGCGTAGGTGGCCTCGCCCTGAAAGGTCAGGCGCAAGATCCGGCCGGCCACATGGCGGTAATCATCGGCTTGGCCGTCTTCGTCGACCTGCTCGGACTCCAGCACGAAGTTGCGAGTGGTCGGGTGCTGCGGGTGCAAAAACACCTGGGCCACCGGCCCCTGTTCGACTATTACGCCGCCGTCCATCACCGCCACCCGGTCGCAGACCCGGCGGATCACATCCATCTCGTGGGTGATCAGCACTATGGTCAGGTTCAGTTCGCGGTTGATCTCGGCCAGCAGTTGTAGCACTGAGGCGGTGGTCTGCGGGTCGAGGGCGCTGGTGGCCTCGTCGCAGAGCAAAATCTTCGGTTCGGTGGCCAGCGCACGGGCGATGCCGACCCGTTGCTTTTGCCCACCAGAGAGTTGGGCTGGGTATTTGTTAGCGTGCTCCGTCAGGCCAACCCGGGCCAGCAAGGCCTCGACTCGGGCGGCGATCTGGCTGGCGTTGAGCTTGCCGGCGAGTTTCAGCGGCAAGGCGATATTGGCCGCCACGGTTTTGGCTGCGAGCAGATTGAAGTGCTGGAAGATCATCCCGGCTTGCTGACGGAACTGCCGCAAGCCTTCCGGGTTGAGCGCGGTGACATCGATACCGTCGACGATAATCCGTCCGCCCGAAGGTTCTTCGAGGCGATTGATCAGCCGCAGCAAGGTGCTTTTGCCGGCGCCGGAGTGGCCGATCAAGCCGAACACTTCGCCGCGGGCGATGTGCAGGTCGGTCGGTTGCAGGGCGCTGATGTCGCGGCCATTGACGGGGTAGGTCTTGTGCACGCGCTGAAATTCGATCACGGGATAAACCTTGTGGGTTTGTTTAGGCGTTGTACCCGTTATGTGTTGCAGGGTCGCAGCCTGGTAATGAGGCTGCGGCGCGCGCCGGTGGGGTACATAGCTTTTTAGGCGCCGGGTCGGCACAAAGCCGGGCAGTTTACCCTGCGCCCGCAAACGCGCCAAAACTTTGCCGATCTAAGCTTATAGCTTGAGGTGTTGCGGCTAAGCGCCAGGGCTGCAGCGGCCTAGCCCTGATAAGCCTAGGGCGCAATCAGGGACGTAGCCAAGTTCTAATCGCGAGCAGATGATTGCTCGCGGCTTAGCCTTTCTTCGGGGTCAGCACCAGTTGCGGCGCTTGCTGCGGGTTAAGTACTTGCTGCAGCTGCAGATTGAAGTTGGGGTTGAGCTTTTTCACCCGCGCTGACAGCAGCGCGGCAACCCAAGGGAAGTCTTTGCCTTGGCGCACTTCAACGCTGACGGCGCAATTAAAGTTGACCACGTCGCTGGCGACGCTATCGAGCAGTTTACGCAACGCGTCGCGATCCTCTTCGTCCAGCATCGGCATGCCGATGGCGCTGCTGGCGGCGTCCGGTTTGATCAGTTTGGCGTGTGGCTGAGCTGGCGCGGCAGCCACCACAGGCACGCTGGCGGCTTGTTCGGCGGCGGCTTTTTTCAACGCCGTCTGGCGTTCGGCGGTCAGTTTCAACTGGCGGGCTTGTTCAGCTTTGGCGGCGGCCTCTTTAGCCGCGGCTTGTTGGGCGGTAGCCTTGGCTTTCTCGGCGTTGGCCAGTTCAGTGGCGCGGGCACTGCTGATGGCGCTGTCCAAGCCGCTGGTGAGTGCTGGCGCTTGGGGCAGCAAGCTGCGGGCATGAGTCAGGGCGGCGGTGGCGGCATTCAAATCGCCTTTTTGCAGTGCGCTTTGCCCCTGTAGCAGGTAGTTCTCAGCAAGTTGCCGTTGGTATTGCTCGAGTCGAGTGTCGCCTGCGGCGCGCTGCTTGAGGCTGCCGAGCTGGCTTTCGGCCTGTTGCAGTTGGCCGTTGCTGAGGCTCTGGTCGAGGCTGCGAAAGGCGCTGACCAGGTCATCCACCGGCAATTCGTCGTCGACAGCCAAGGCAGCGCCGCTGCCGGCGACGGTCAAAAGTGAAACCAAAAGTAGAGCTAGATAACGGGAAGCGAACGACTTCATTGCGGCGGGTCTCATTTTGCGCAAAAAACGCGCAAGTCTACACCGCGCGCGGCGGCAGACCAAACCTGGCAGGTAGGGAGCTGCGAGGGTTGCTTAGCGGGCCGCATAACCGAGCGCAGTAGTTTTCCCACCGCCCGCTAGGCACGGCGTTTCGGGATGGCCAGGCTGAGCAAAAACAGCGTGGCGGCGGCCACCACAATCGACGGCCCGGCCGGGGTGTCTTGAAACCACGACAGGCTCAGGCCGGCGCAGACTGCGACTACGCCGAGCGCGCTGGCGGTCACGGCCATTTGCTCGGGGCTGCGGGCATGGCGCTGGGCTGCCGCCGCCGGAATGATCAGTAAGGAGGTGATCAGTAGCACGCCGACGATTTTCATCGCCAGGGCAATCACCAGAGCAATCAGCAGCACCAGGCACAGGCGCAGCGCCGCTACCGGCAGGCCTTCAACCTGAGCCAGTTGTTCATGCACGGTGATCGCCAGCAGCGGTCGCCACAGCGCCACCAGTGTCAGCAATACCAGAGCGCAACCGCCGACAATCCACAGCAGGTCCGTCGGACCAACCGCCAGCAGGTCGCCGAACAGGTAGCCCATCAGGTCGATGCGCACCTCGCGGTTGAAGCTCAGCACCACCAGGCCCAGCGACAATGTGCTCGGTGCCAGAATGCCCAGCAGGGTGTCGGCGGCCAGCGGTTGGCGTTGTTGCAAGGTCACCAATAGCAGGGCCAGCAACAGGCAGCCGAGGGTTACCGCCAGGGTTGGGCTGACATCCAGCAGCAGGCCGATGGCCACTCCGAGCAGGGCGGCGTGGGACAGGGTATCGCCAAAATAGGCCATCCGCCGCCAGACTACGAAGGAGCCCAGCGGCCCGGCCACCAGTGCCAGGGCCAAACCGGCCAGCAAGGCATTGAGCAGAAAATCAGCCATGTTTGCAGTCGGCTCCGTGTACATGGGGTTTGCCCAGTACCACGCTGCCATGCAGGTCATGGCCGTGGTCGTGGCGGTGGTGGTAGACGGCCAGGCTCTTGGCGTCTTCGCCAAACATCTCGACAAATACCGGGTCGTTGCTGACCTGCTCCGGGTGGCCGGAGCAGCAGACATGGCGGTTCAGGCAAATCACCTGATCGGTGGTGCTCATCACCAGATGCAGGTCGTGGGAGACCATCAGCACGCCGCAGCCGTGGCGGTCGCGCAGGCGGGTGATCAGGCTGTACAACTCCGCTTGGCCGGCGACATCGACCCCCTGCACCGGCTCGTCGAGCACCAGTAGTTCTGGTTCGCGCAGCAACGCACGGGCTAGCAGCACACGCTGCAGCTCGCCACCGGAAATGCTCTGCAGAGGGCTGTCGATCACCTGGGTGGCGCCAACTTCCTCCAGGGCCGCTAAGGCCCGTGGACGGTCGACGCCAGGCACTAGGCGCAAGAAGCGCAGTACCGACAGTGGCAGCGTGGCATCCACCTGGAGCTTTTGCGGCATATAACCGATGCGCAGTTTTGGCTGGCGCCAGAGGCTGCCGCTGTCGGGTTTGAGCAGGCCGAGCACGGCGCGCACCAGGGTGGTTTTGCCGGCGCCGTTGGGGCCAATCAGGGTGACGATTTCGCCGGCGTTAACGCTCAGTTGCACGTCCTGCAACACCGTCTGGCCGCCGAAACCGACGCAAATGCCCTCGAGGCGGATCAGTGCGTCGCTCATGCCTGCACCTGGCAGCTGGCGCACAGACCGAGCACTTCCACCGTCTGGCCTTCGACCTTAAAGCCAACCTTGGCGGCGCTGCTGACAATCGCCTGGCTGATGCTGCTTTGCTCCAGCTCAATCGAGGTGTGGCATTGCCGACAAATCAGAAATTGGCCCTGATGGGGGTGTTCGGGTTGATTGCAGCCAACGAAGGCATTCAATGAAGCGATGCGATGCACCAGGCCGTTTTCCTGGAGAAAATCCAGTGCCCGATAAACGGTCGGCGGGGCGGCGCGGCGGCCATCGGCCTCAGTTAGTACGGCCAAAATGTCATAGGCGCCAAGCGGCTTGTGACTCTGCCAAACCAGCTCCAAGACCCGCAGGCGCAGGGCGGTCAGACGCACACCGCGTTGCGCGCAGACGGCCTCAGCCTCGGCCAGCGCGCTGCTGACACAGTGCGAATGATCGTGGGGTAAACAGGCCAGCGGGGCTTTGGCGGTATAGGGCTTAAGCATGGGCGGCAGACGTCTGGATGAAGAGACGTTATTCTATAACGCTTTCCGAGCTTCCTGCGCAGGTGTTCTTTCGTGTCCCGTCTCTTGTTTGGCCTTTTTCTCAGTTGCTTTGCCATCGGTGCCAGCGCCGAGGTGCGCCTGCTCACCAGCATCAAACCGCTGCAGTTGATCGCCGCCGCCGTGCAAGACGGTATCGCCAGCCCCGAAGTGCTGCTGCCGCCCGGCGCTTCGGCGCATAACTATGCGCTGCGGCCTTCCGATGTGCGGCGGGTGCAAGAGGTTGAGTTGCTCTATTGGATCGGCCCGGACATGGAAGGCTTTCTGCCGCGGGTACTGGCCGCTCGCCGCCTGCCTAGCATCGCCGTGCAAGATCTGCCCGGCTTGCAGCTGCGGCATTTTGGCGAAGATGAACATGCCGCCGAGCACGATCACCCGCCTGTCGCACCGGCCGCCGAGCACGACCACGACCATCGCGCCGGCACCCTGGACGCCCATCTGTGGTTACTGCCGGCCAATGCTCAGGTGATAGCCACGCGGATGGCCATTGACTTGAGCGCCGCCGACCCGGCCAACGCCGCCAGTTATCAGGCCAATCTGCAGGCCTTCACGGCGCGCTTGAAAACCCTCGATCAACAGCTGAAAAGCCGCCTGGCTGGAGTTAAGAGCAAGCCGTATTTTGTCTTCCACGAAGCCTTCGACTATTTCGAGGCCGCTTACGGCCTTAAGCATTTAGGTGTGTTTAGCGTCGCCAGCGAAGTGCAGCCGGGCGCCCAGCACGTGGCGCAGATGCGCGAGCAGCTGCAGGCCGCCGGCCCGAGCTGCGTATTCAGCGAGCCGCCACTGCGCCCGCGGTTGGCGCAAACCCTGAGCGCCGGCTTGCCGGTAACCCTGGCCGAACTGGATGCCATGGGCGGCCAATTGCCGGTCACGGCCAGTGGTTACGAGCAGTTGCTCAGTAATTTGGCCGATGGCCTCGTCAATTGTCTGCAGCCTTTGTAAGAGGAGATCGTCATGGTTCGCCAGACGTGGCTGAAATGCTTGGCGTTGCTGCTCTTGCTGGCTATTTTTAGCTTTGGCGGTTACTGGGCTGGACGTTGGCACGCTGGTGATTTTGACTTGCTCTGCGGCAGCACTTTTCACGACTACCGCAGCCGCGTCGCTTTGCACGCTGAGCAGGGTATTCAACTGCCAGCGGGCACCCGGCTCCAGCTGCGCTTTTGCGAATACAACGCCCAAGCGCGGCTGGAAGTGCTGATCGACAAGAGCGAATTCGGCCAACTGGAACCTGTGGCTAACCCCGCCGGCGAGCGTTGGCTG
>JAURXE010000481.1 GCA_030654635.1 Pseudomonas sp. | reverse complement strand
TGCGAGAAGTGCGGCGTTGAAGTTGCGTTGGCTAAAGTTCGTCGTGAGCGCATGGCGCACATCGAATTGGCCTCGCCAGTTGCCCACATCTGGTTCTTGAAATCGCTGCCAAGCCGTATCGGTTTGCTGCTGGACATGACCCTGCGTGATATCGAGCGCGTGCTTTATTTCGAAAGCTACGTGGTTATCGATCCAGGCATGACCACCCTTGAAAAGGGCCAGCTGCTCAATGATGAGCAATACTTCGAAGCGATCGAAGAGTTCGGCGATGACTTTGATGCCCGCATGGGTGCCGAAGCCGTTCGCGAGCTGTTGACTGCTATCGATCTGGAGCACGAAATTGGCCGCCTGCGCGAAGAAATTCCGCAAACCAATTCGGAAACCAAAATTAAGAAGCTGTCCAAGCGTCTGAAGTTGATGGAAGCCTTCTTTGGTTCCGGCAACCTGCCGCAGTGGATGGTGCTGACCGTTCTGCCGGTTCTGCCGCCAGATCTGCGTCCGTTGGTGCCTTTGGACGGTGGCCGTTTCGCCACCTCCGACTTGAACGATCTATATCGTCGGGTAATCAACCGTAACAACCGCTTGAAGCGCCTGCTCGATCTGTCCGCACCGGACATCATCGTGCGCAACGAAAAGCGTATGTTGCAAGAAGCGGTCGACGCCTTGCTCGACAACGGTCGTCGCGGTCGTGCCATTACCGGCTCGAACAAGCGTCCACTGAAATCCTTGGCCGACATGATCAAGGGTAAGCAAGGTCGTTTCCGGCAGAACTTGCTCGGTAAGCGCGTGGACTACTCCGGTCGTTCGGTTATTACCGTTGGCCCGACCCTGCGTCTGCACCAGTGCGGTCTGCCGAAGAAAATGGCTCTCGAGCTGTTCAAGCCGTTCATTTTCGGCAAGTTGGAAATGCGTGGCCTGGCCACCACTATCAAAGCTGCGAAGAAGATGGTTGAGCGCGAGCTGCCAGAAGTTTGGGACGTTCTCGCCGAAGTGATTCGCGAACACCCAGTCTTGCTGAACCGCGCACCGACCCTTCACCGTCTGGGCATCCAGGCGTTTGAACCGGTTCTGATCGAAGGTAAAGCGATTCAGCTGCACCCGCTGGTCTGCGCCGCGTACAACGCCGACTTCGACGGCGACCAAATGGCCGTACACGTACCGTTGACGCTGGAAGCCCAGCTCGAAGCGCGCGCGTTGATGATGTCGACCAACAACATTCTGTCGCCAGCCAACGGTGAGCCAATCATCGTGCCGTCGCAGGACGTTGTATTGGGTCTGTACTACATGACCCGTGAAGCCACCAACGCCAAAGGCGAAGGTCGGGTGTTCGCCGACTTGCAAGAAGTCGACCGCGTGTTCCGCGGCGGTCAGGCATCCTTGCACGCCAAAGTTAAAGTGCGGATCAACGAGGTCCTTAAGGATCGCGATGGCACCATCACCAAAAACACCCGTATCGTCGACACCACTGTCGGCCGTGCGTTGTTGTTCCAGGTAGTGCCGGCTGGCCTGTCGTATGACGTGGTCAACCTGCCGATGAAGAAGAAGGCGATCTCCAAGCTGATTAACCAGTGCTACCGCACCTGTGGCTTGAAAGACACCGTAATCTTCGCCGACCAATTGATGTACACCGGCTTTGCTTACTCGACTATCTCTGGTGTTTCCATCGGTGTGAATGACTTTGTTATTCCCGATGAAAAAGCCCGGATCATCGACGCCGCAACCGACGAAGTGAAAGAGATCGAATCGCAGTACGCCTCGGGCCTGGTAACTCAGGGCGAGAAGTACAACAAGGTGATCGACCTCTGGTCCAAGGCCAACGACGAAGTGTCGAAAGCTATGATGAGCAACCTCTCGAAAGAGAGAGTTATCGACCGTCACGGTAATGAAGTTGAGCAAGAATCCTTCAACTCCATGTACATGATGGCTGACTCCGGTGCGCGGGGTTCTGCTGCGCAGATCCGTCAGCTCGCCGGTATGCGTGGTCTGATGGCCAAGCCGGATGGCTCGATCATCGAAACGCCGATCACCGCGAACTTCCGCGAAGGCCTGAGCGTTCTGCAGTACTTCATCTCGACTCACGGTGCTCGTAAAGGCTTGGCGGATACCGCGTTGAAAACCGCGAACTCCGGTTACCTGACCCGCCGCTTGGTTGACGTTGCACAAGACTTGGTGGTTACCGAGCTTGATTGCGGCACCGAGCGTGGCCTGTTGATGACGCCGCACATTGAAGGTGGTGACGTGGTTGAGCCGCTCGGTGAGCGCGTTCTCGGTCGTGTGATTGCTCGTGACGTTCTGAAGCCGGGCACCGAAGAAATTCTGGTTCCGGCCGGTACCTTGGTTGATGAGCAGTGGGTTGAGTTCATCGAGCTGAACAGCATCGACGAAGTCATCGTGCGTTCGCCGATCAGCTGCGAAACACGCTACGGCATCTGCGCCAGCTGCTACGGTCGCGACTTGGCTCGTGGTCACCAGATCAACATCGGTGAAGCGGTGGGTGTAATCGCCGCTCAGTCGATTGGTGAGCCGGGTACTCAGCTGACCATGCGTACGTTCCACATCGGTGGTGCGGCTAGCCGGACTTCCGCTGCAGACAGCGTACAAGTGCGTAATGGCGGTACTGTTCGCCTGCATAACCTCAAGCACGTTGAGCGCTTGGACGGCAACCTGGTCGCGGTTTCGCGTTCTGGCGAGCTGGCGATTGCCGATGATTTCGGCCGTGAGCGCGAGCGTTACAAGCTGCCTTACGGTGCGGTGATTTCGGTTAAGGAAGGTGACAAGGTTGACGCTGGCGCGATCGTCGCTAAGTGGGACCCGCACACCCACCCAATCGTTACCGAAATGAAAGGTACCGTGACCTACGTGGGCATGGAAGAAGGCATCACGATCAAGCGTCAGACCGATGAGCTCACCGGTCTGACCAACATCGAAGTGCTGGATGCCAAAGACCGTCCGCTCGCGGGTAAAGACATCCGTCCTGCCGTGAAGATGGTTGGCGTCGATGGTAAAGAATTGCTGTTGCCGGGTACCGATGTACCTGCTCAGTACTTCCTGCCAGCTAACGCCTTGGTCGGCGTGGCGGATGGTGCGCAAGTGGGCGTGGGTGATGTTATCGCCCGTATCCCGCAAGAAACCTCGAAGACTCGTGACATTACCGGTGGTCTGCCACGGGTTGCCGACTTGTTCGAAGCCCGTCGTCCGAAAGAGGCCTCGATTCTGGCTGAAGTCAGCGGCACCATTGCCTTCGGTAAAGAAACCAAAGGCAAGCGCCGCTTGGTGATTACCCCGAACGATGGCACCGAGCCGTACGAAGAGCTGATTCCAAAGTGGCGCCACCTGAACGTCTTCGAAGGCGAGCAAGTGGGTCGCGGTGAAGTTATCTCCGACGGTCCAAGCGATCCGCACGACATCTTGCGTCTGCTTGGTGTTAGTGCGCTGGCCAAGTACATCGTTAACGAGATCCAGGACGTTTATCGCCTGCAGGGCGTGAAAATCAACGACAAGCACATCGAGACCATTTTGCGTCAGATGCTGCGTAAAGTTGAGATCACCGAAACTGGCGATTCGACTTTCATCAAGGGCGACCAGATGGAGTTGACGCACGTCCTGGCGGCTAACGAAGGTCTGACTGCAGATGACAAGTTTGTCTCCAAGTACGATCGCGTGCTGATGGGTATCACCAAAGCATCGCTGTCGACCGAGTCGTTCATCTCTGCGGCCTCTTTCCAAGAGACCACGCGGGTGCTCACCGAGGCGGCCGTTACCGGCAAGCGCGACTACTTGCGCGGCCTGAAAGAGAACGTGGTCGTGGGTCGTTTGATCCCGGCCGGTACCGGTCTGACGTACCACCGCGAGCGTAAGCGCAAGCGTGAAGCCGACAAGCCTGTACGTGTAAGTGCAAGCGAAGTAGAAGCTGCACTGGCTGAAGCGCTGAATTTCAGCGGCAACTAAGTGCAAAAACGAAGCCCCGGCCGACACTCTCGTCCGGGGCTTCGTCTTGACTGGGCGCGAGAAGCTCTTTAGACTCTTGTACCCCTAAATTTGGCAGGGCCTGTGCTCTGTCATTTTGTTTATGTCGAAAGACAACAGTGGAGCTAGTAGATGGCAACTATCAACCAGCTGGTACGTCAGCCGCGCAAGCGCATCGTCGAAAAGAGCGATGTGCCGGCACTGCAGAACTGCCCGCAACGCCGTGGTGTGTGTACTCGCGTATACACAACCACGCCGAAAAAACCTAACTCGGCACTGCGTAAAGTATGCCGTGTGCGCCTGACCAACGGTTTCGAGGTTTCCTCGTATATCGGCGGTGAAGGTCACAACTTGCAAGAGCACAGCGTGGTGCTGATCCGCGGCGGTCGTGTAAAAGACCTTCCGGGTGTGCGTTATCACACCGTGCGTGGCTCGCTGGATACCTCTGGCGTTAAAGGTCGTAATCAGAGCCGTTCGAAGTACGGCACTAAGCGTCCGAAGAAGTAATTCCAATTCATTTTTACTGAGTCGATAAGAGTAAGGTCGGGCGTGGTTTAGCCATTGTTCCGAACTACCTGAAGACCGTTTGAGGGCTTATCATGCCAAGACGTCGTGTAGCAGCAAAACGTGAGATTCTGGACGATCCGAAATACGGAAGCCTGATTCTCGCTAAATTCATGAACCACGTGATGGAGAGCGGCAAAAAAGCCGTTGCCGAACGTATCGTTTATGGCGCTCTGGAAAAAGTTAAAGAGCGCAAGAACAGCGATCCCCTGGAGATCTTCGAGAAAGCTCTCGACGCCATCGCTCCGCTGGTCGAAGTGAAGTCGCGCCGTGTAGGCGGTGCTACTTACCAGGTTCCGGTCGAAGTTCGCCCGTCTCGTCGTAACGCTCTCGCTATGCGCTGGTTGGTTGATTACGCCCGCAAGCGTGGCGAAAAGTCTATGGCTCTGCGCTTGGCTGGCGAGCTGATGGATGCTGCTGAAGGTAAAGGTGCTGCAGTTAAGAAGCGTGAAGACGTGCACCGCATGGCAGAAGCCAACAAGGCCTTCTCGCACTACCGCTTCTAATTTCAGCGCTGTTAAATTTGCGAGGGCTTTATGGCTCGTACTACACCGATCAATCGCTACCGTAACATTGGTATCGTGGCTCACGTGGATGCTGGTAAAACCACCACCACTGAGCGCGTCCTTTTTTACACCGGCAAAAGTCATAAAATGGGCGAGGTGCATGACGGCGCCGCGACCACAGA
>JAURXE010000469.1 GCA_030654635.1 Pseudomonas sp. | reverse complement strand
GACTTGGGGCGCAACCCGTCCGCGGTTCAGGCCTTGCTGACGGAGCCGAGCGGCGCGCCCTTTCACGGCGGCGTGCGGACCCTCGACTGGCAGTTGCTGGCCATTGAGCCTGACGCCGAAGGTGTCAGCCTGCAGTTTGCCTGCCCGCCGCCTGCCTCTGCAGCCAGTTGGCCAGCAGCGCTGGAGTTGCAACTGAGCATCCGCCTCGACCAGCGCCTGCGCATCAGCCTGACCAGCCATAACGCTGGCAGCACGCCACTGACCATCAGCCAGGCGCTGCACAGCTACTTTGCGGTCAGCGATATTCAGCAGGTTGAGGTCGAAGGCCTGGACGATTGCCGCTATATCGAAACCCTGGAGGACTGGCAGCCGCGCCAGCAGCAGGGCCCGTTGCGCTTTAGCGGCGAGACCGACCGTATCTATCAAGAGCTGCCGGAGCGCCTGAACATTTGCGATCCCGGCTGGCAGCGGCGCGTCTGCCTGCAGAGCCACGGCTCCAGTTCGGCCGTGCTGTGGAACCCCTGGATCGACAAAGCCACGCGGCTGAGCAGCTTTGCCGCGGATGCCTGGCAACGGATGCTCTGCATCGAAACCGCCAACGTCTGGGACGACTGCCGCCAACTGGCCCCCGGCGCCAGCCACAGCCTGGGAGTAACGCTGTGGAGCGAGCCGCTGTAGCGCTCAGCCATTCAGGCTAAGCGGGGCAGCCGCAGCGGCTACAGATCGCTTTCTTCCACCAGCCGCACTTGCGCCGCGTCCAGCGCATAGGCGGCGTCAGCTAGATCATTGCTGACCGGCTCGACCTTGAGCGTGCCGCTGACCCAGATTGGCGCGTAGATATCGTCCAGTTTGATGCCCTGGGGGTAGCGCACCAGAATCAGCTGATTGGGTGGCGGCGGCGGTACATGGATGCAGGCGCCAGGGTAGGGCACCAGAAAAAACAGGGTGCTCTTGCCTTTGGCACTGCTTTCCAGTGGGACCGGGTAGCCACCAATGCGGATGTGCTTGCCGTTGAGGGCGGCCACCGTCTTGCTCGAGTACATCACCGCCGGCAGCTGTTTATCCTGCTGCTTGAGGCCGCCCTTATTGGTAAACACGCCATCGCCTTCAGCCGTGTCGTGGCTGATTTCCGGCATCTCCTCCAGGGCTTTGCGGTCCTGGGCGGGGAGCAACGTGAGCCAGTCGGTTTCCGCCAGTTCGGCACGGGCCAACGGGGTCAGCAGCAATAGGGCAAGCATCAATGAGAGGCGCATAGGTACTCGCGTAGGGTGGACAACCGCGAAGCGTTGTCCACCGTGAAAATTCGGGCCAATCGGTGGACAAGCTGCGCGTTGTCCACCCTACGTCCATCCGTCGGCGGCTTTAGGCTTGATCAATCAGCGATTCGACTGCGGTGATCTGCCGGTCGAGGGTCGCGCGGTCGGCGCTGCGCAGGGTGGCATGACCGACCTTACGGCCGACCTTGAAGGCCTTGCCATAGTGATGCAGATGGCAGTCGTCGATGGCGATGACTTTATCCACTGCCGGCACGCTGCCGATAAAGTTCAGCATGGCGCTTTCGCCGACCTTCTTGGTCGAGCCCAGCGGCAAACCCGCCACGGCGCGCAGGTGGTTCTCGAACTGGCTGCATTCCGAGCCTTCGATGGTCCAGTGCCCGGAGTTATGCACCCGCGGGGCAATCTCGTTGGCTTTCAAGCCGCCGTCGATTTCAAAGAACTCGAAGGCCAGCACGCCAACGTAGTCGAGCTGCTTGAGCACCCGGCTGGCGTAGTCTTCGGCGAGCTTTTGCTGCGGATGCTGACTGCTGGCAATCGACAGACGCAAAATGCCTTGCTCGTGGCTGTTGTGCACCAGCGGGTAGAAGCGGGTTTCGCCATCGCGGCCGCGCACGGCAATCAGCGAGACTTCACCGCTGAACGGCACAAAGCCTTCCAGCAGGCAGGGCACACTGCCCAGCTCGGCAAAGGTGCCGGCAACATCGGCGGCAGTACGCAGGACTTTTTGGCCCTTGCCGTCATAACCCAGGGTGCGGGTTTTCAGCACCGCAGGCAGGCCAATAGTGGCGACCGCCGCGTCCAGGTCGACTTGCGACTGAATGTCGGCAAACTCCGGGGTCGGAATACCCAAATCCTTGAACATGGATTTCTCGAACCAGCGATCACGAGCGATGCGCAAGGCTTCGGCACTTGGGTAAACCGGCACGAATTGCGACAGAAAGGCCACGGTTTCCGCCGGCACGCTTTCGAACTCAAAGGTCACCAGATCGACTTCATCAGCCAGTTGGCGCAGGTGGTCGAGGTCGCCGTAATCGGCGCGGATATGCTCACCCAAGGCTTGGGAACAAGCGTCCGGCGCCGGGTCGAGGAAGGCGAAAGTCATGCCCAGCGGCGTGCCCGCCAGCGCCAACATGCGACCCAACTGGCCGCCACCTATTACACCTATTTTCATCTATTTTAAGCCTCGCGCGGGTCGAAGTTTTCCAGCACTGCGTCGGTCTGT
>JAURXE010000465.1 GCA_030654635.1 Pseudomonas sp. | reverse complement strand
GGCGAGATAATCCCCGGCAACTACATCCCGGAGTAAGCCCCATGCAACAAGAGCCCCACGTTCACGGCCCAGACTGCCAGCACGACCACGATCACCAACATCAGCACAGCCACGATCAAGGCCACGTGCATGGCCCCGACTGCGGCCACGCTCACGTAGAGCCGGTGCGCAACCCATGGAAATATGTGGGCCGCAATGACCCTTGCCCATGTGGCAGCCAGAAAAAATTCAAGAAATGCCACGGCGCCTAAACTAGACGCCTGACTTAGATCTGCCAGGCCCTGCGCAACAATTATCGCCGTCGCATTCACTCGGTGGTCGTTGCGGGCCGGCGGATCTAGCCAAATTTCCGCCCGCAGCCACTGTGGCTGAGGCGCTTATCATCACTCAAGCAAGCGTTAATCCGCCCCTCGGCCCTGGAGCTCACCCATGCTAGCGCGTTTGTTTCGACCACTGACCGGTTTGCCCCAGCTAGCGCGTCGATCACGGCAAGCACTGAGCAGCCTGACGCTCGGCGCCAGCCTTGCCACATTAGTCGGTTTGACCGGCTGCCAGTCACTGCTCAACAGCCAGTACAGCGCCAGTATCGCGCCGACCCAGGGCACTGTGCAGCTTAAAGGCCTGTCACAAAGCGTCAGCATTCGGCGCAACGCCCTGGGCTTGCCGCTGATTGAGAGCAACAGCTTCCACGACGCCCTGTTTAGCTTAGGGTATGTGCATGCCAGCGACCGCCTCAGCCAGATGGTCGGTATGCGCCTGATGGCCGAAGGCCGTTTGTCCGAGATGGTCGGACCCGGCGCCCTGGAAATCGACCGTTTTATGCGCGCGATCAACCTCAAACAAAGCTCGGCGGTGCTCTACCAAAATGCCTCGCCGCGCATTAAACGCTTCTTCGAGGTCTATGCCCGCGGGGTCAACGCCTACCTGTTCGAGTACCGCGACAAGCTGCCGATGGACATCAGCGAATCGGGCTACCGACCGGCCTACTGGAAAGCCGAAGACTCGGCGTTGATTTTCAGCCTGCTGAACTTCGGCCTGGCGGTAAACCTGCAGGAACAAATCGCCTCCCTGGAGTTGGCGCAAAAAGACGGCGCCGATCAGCTCGCCCGGCTCACCCCGACCGACCCGGA
>JAURXE010000449.1 GCA_030654635.1 Pseudomonas sp. | reverse complement strand
AAACGCGCCGCCTCACTCAGCCAGTTAATTGCCACCGAGGTCGGCGCTATGACCAATTGCGGCCCACGGGGCGCGCGCAGCAGCATCAAGGCCAAGGCCTGCACGGTTTTGCCCAGGCCCATGTCGTCCGCCAGGCAGGCGCCGACGCCCCACTCAGCCAAGCGTGCCAACCAGTCGAAACCGTCGCGCTGGTAGTCGCGCAACTCAGCCTGCAGGGTGCTGGGCAATTGCGGATGAAAATTCTTCAGCGATTCGAGCTTGTCCAGGTGCGCCTGCCAGCCGGCGTCGGCCTGAAACTCGCCGGCCTCCTGGGCCAAGCCGGCCAGCAAGGGCGCGGTGAGCAGATTCAAACGCAGGCCGTCATCGCCAATGCGGTCGGCCAGGTGCGCCAGTTCATCCAGGTGCTTGCGCAAGCTGCTGCTCAGCGCCAGCCAGTCTTGATCGCCCAATTTAAGGAAGCGGCCCTTGTTGGTTTTCAGCAGTTCAAGCAACTGGCGCAGGTGCAACACCCGGCCATCGTCAAGCTGCACTTCGCCGGCCAACACAAACCAGTCGCCTTGCTGCTTCAAGCCCAACTTCAGCTGACCCATGCCCGGCCGCGCCTTGATGCGCATGCGCTCGCCTTCCGGCCACACGCATTGCAGCCGCTCGCCATCCAGCAGTTGCAGCTCGCTGAGCACCTGCAAGGCATCTTGCGGATCTTCCAGCTGCCATTCCTGGCCATCGCTGTCGGCCTGAGCCAACGCCGGGCACGCCGCCAACACCCAGTCCAAGGTGGCGGCTTCGGCGTCCAGGTCACGGCTGGCCTGCAGGGCTTTGCCGTCTTGCTCGCCGAGCACATTGGCCAGCCCAACGCCCGGTTTGAACCAACTACTGTGGGCCAGCGGACGCACCAGCAGCTGCAAGCGCAGGCCACCCTGCAAGGGCAGTAAATGCGCATAGAGCATGGGGTCGGCCGCCACGCAATCGAGGTGGCTGGCCAGCTCCGGCAGGTCGGAATGAATCGGCAACAGCGGCGCTATGGCGCCGATCGCCTCGATCAGCTGTGCCTTGCCGGCCTGGGGCACGCTCAGGCCGTGACCGATTATGTCGATAATCTGCCGCAGCTCGCGGCTGATCGGATAGGCCAGCAGCCGGGTCGGGGTTTCTTTATAGCGCAGCAGCGTGCTGTGCTGTTGCAGCTCGCGGGGTTCGATCTTGATATGGATCTGCTCGGCCTCGGATTTGAGCTGCAAGCTGGCGTGGCCCAGGGCCAGATCAATTCGTACCTCGGGGGCATCGGCCCAGAACAACGCCGGATGGCCGATCAGGCGCGGCAAGGCCAGCTCCGCCGGCAGCTCGTAACGCACACCGCCGTAATGGTCGGCGCTGGACTGAATCATGCGGATCGCCTGCTGATCCTGCTCGAGCAAGAAATCCAGGCTGTCGCCCTCCTCCAGCAAACGCTTGAGCGCCACCACCCGGCCCTTGCTCCACTGGCCCTTGGCGCCGAGCTTTTGCTCGCG
>JAURXE010000441.1 GCA_030654635.1 Pseudomonas sp. | reverse complement strand
ACCTTGGCGAACAGACCCAGCTGTGTGAGGTCGCTGCAGACCAGGGTGAAGTTGTGTTTGTCGTCCAGCTGGCGCAGCCGGCGAATCCGCTCGACCGCCGCCTTGTCACCGATATGGCAACCGATGGCGTAGGACGAATCGGTCGGATAAACGATCACCCCGCCCGCCTTGATGATTTCCACCGCTTGCTTAATCAGGCGCGCCTGCGGGCTTTGCGGATGGATCTGGAAGAACTGACTCACGTGAGGCCCCTCTTCAGCAGTTAGCAGCTGGCTGATAGTCATTGAAATGAACCCAAAGTGGCGACAAATCATCCGGGAGCGGGCGGTACATGCCCAGTTCAGTCCAATCGCCGGGCGCGTGAAAATCACTGCCAACGCTGGCCATCAAGCCAAATTCACGGGCCAAAATGGCCAAGCCACCGACCTGTTCGGCCGGCTGCATGCCGTTAACCACTTCCAAGGCCTGACCACCCGCCGCCTGATACTCAACAATCAGTTTACGGCGCTTGCTGCGGGTGAAATCGTATTGCCACGGATGGGCCAAACTGACCCACGCGCCGGCGCCACGCAGGGTCGCCACCGCTTCAGGCAAGCTCGGCCAATGCTGTTTAACGTCGCCCAGCTTGCCGGAACCCAGCCATTTACGAAACGCCTCGGCGCGGTCCCGAACAAAGCCTGCGCGCACCATAAACTCGGCAAAGTGCGGGCGCGCCGGCGCATTACCGCTGTCGCCCAACTCCTGCTGCACGGCGCGGGCACCTTCTAAAGCGCCGGGCATGCCTTTAGCGGCAAGCCGCTGGCTGATTTCTTCGGCGCGCAGCCAGCGGCCATCACGCAGTTCACTGATCGCCTGGACCAATGCTGGTGCGTCGACCGCGAAGCCGTAACCGAGCACATGGATGGTCGCCCCGCCCCACAAACAGGACAGCTCAACCCCATTAATCAGCTGCATGCCCAGCGCTTGGGCCGCAACGCGCGCCTCCGCCAAGCCTTCAAGAGTGTCGTGATCGGTCAACGCGAGCATCTGCACCCCCTGTTCGTGGGCGCGGGCAACCACCAAGGCGGGCGCGAGGGCGCCGTCGGAGGCGCTACTGTGACAATGCAGGTCGACTTTCATTAGGCGGTTTCGATTAGTTTGATGTTTGTTATTATGCCGCCTCATCCTCGTTCTGGCTGCCGCTGTGAAACTATTCATCGATTTCATCACGCTACTGCTGTTTTTTCTCGTCTTTAAGCTGGACCCACGCAGCGTCGAATTCGCCGGCCAAAACCTGCAAATTGGCGGTATTTTCAGTGCTACGGCGGTGCTGATCGCCGCGTCGGTGCTGGTCTACGGCAGTTTGTTCGCCATCCAGCGCCGGCTGGAAAAAGGCCAATGGCTGACTCTGGCGGCCTGTTTAGTGTTCGGCGGCATTACCTTGCTGCTCCACGACGAAACCTTCCTCAAACTAAAGGCCCCGGTGCTTAACGGGCTGTTTGCCATGGGTTTTGCCGGCAGCCACTGGTTTGGCGACAAACTGCTGATCGAACGCATGATGGGCCACGCCATCAGCCTGCCGCAGGAGATCTGGCGGCGGCTTAACCTGGCCTGGATCGGATTTTTCCTGTTTGCCGGTAGCGCCAACCTGTTCGTGGCATTTACCTTCCAGAGCATCTGGGTCGACTTTAAAGTGTTTGGCAGCCTGGCCATGACCTTGGTGTTTTTGGTCGGCCAAGGCTTCTACCTGGCGCGCCATCTGCACGACGCAGACCCGGTTAACCCCACCAATTCCAAGGACTGAGCATGCTCTACGCCATTATCGCCACCGACGTGGCCAACTCGCTGGAGCCACGCCTCGAAGCCCGGCCGGCGCATTTGTCTCGCCTGCAGCAACTGCAGAATGAAGGCCGCCTGGTACTGGCTGGGCCGCACCCGGCAATCGACAGCATCGATCCAGGCGCGGCGGGTTTTTCTGGCAGCTTGATAGTTGCCGAGTTCGACTCCCTCAAGGCCGCACAGAGCTGGGCCGATGCCGACCCTTATCGCGCCGCTGGGGTTTACGCCTCGGTAGTGGTGAAACCCTTTAAACAGGTTTTCCCATAGCACTGAAAACTCCGCTACCGCTGAGCTTGACTGATAAAAACAACAATAAATTTAAAAGGACTTCCCATGCGCACAGCCTCGCGAGCACTGCTTTCAGCCCTTGCCTTCACTGTATTGTCGGCGCAAGCCGAAGTCACCACGGTGCCTGTGACCAGCGTGGTTAACGCCGAAGTCGCCAACCTCAACGGACAACTCGACCAACTGGAGCAACGCTTGGCCGAGAGTGAACGCTTGCGCGGTGAACTCGCCAGCCAATTGGAAAGCGGCTTCGCCGATCAAGGTAACGCCCAGCTGAGCCGCTTGAACCAGGACAATCAGCGCCTGAAGCTGCAGCTCAAAGCCGCCCAAGCCCAGCAACCGGCCAAGCTACTCAGCGAGCAGCAACTGTGGTTTGCCATTGGTGGCGGAGTTGCTCTGCTGGCTTTTATTCTCGGCGTCATGGCCCGCGGCACACGCAAGTCTCGCCGCGACTGGATAAGTTAAATGACTGAGCTGCTGCTGATCGATGATGACTGCGAACTCTGCGAGTTGTTAACCCGCTGGCTGAGCCAGGAAGGTTTTCAGGTTCGCGCCTGCCACGACGGCAATAGCGCGCACACGGCGCTGTTGGCGGCGACTCCCGCAGCGGTCATTCTGGATGTGATGCTGCCAGACGGCAGCGGCCTGAATCTGTTGAAGCAATTGCGCCGTGATTACCCGCAGCTGCCGGTGCTGATGTTATCCGCCCGGGGCGAACCGCTGGACCGCATCCTGGGCCTGGAGCTGGGCGCCGATGACTACCTGGCCAAACCCTGCGACCCCCGTGAACTGACCGCCCGCCTGCGCGCCGTGTTGCGCCGCAGCGTGCCGGTGGCCAGCACCGCCTTACTGGAGTTTGGCGACCTGAGTTTCAGCCCGAGCCGTGGGGTCGCCGGCATTGACGACAATGAGGTAGTGCTGACGCTTTCCGAAAGCCGAATTCTCGAAGCGCTGCTGCAGCATCCCGGCGAACCCGTCGACAAGCAGGCGCTGACGCAATTGGCGCTGGGCCGAAAGCTGAGCCTGTACGACCGCAGCCTCGACATGCACGTCAGCAACTTACGCAAAAAACTCGGCGCCCATGCCGATGGCCGCCCGCGCATCCTGGCCCTGCGCGGGCGCGGTTACTACTACTGCGTCTAAGACTTAGCGCTGTTGCCGAGCAAGCCACCAGCGTTGACGCCGGCGTTCTTTACCGAGCCTTTACCTTGGCCTGACCGCACCTGACCTTGAGCTATCTAAACTGGGCTCATCCGGTAAATCACCGGCAATCAGTTAAGGACACCGAAAATGCGCAAGTCTCTAATCGCCCTGTTATTCGCCGCCAGCTTGCCGGCGCTTGCCCATGCCATGCCTGAAGGTGGCCCGCAACATAATGGCGAGCAGCGCCAATATGCTGAACGCGGCCAACACCTGTTTAAAGAACTGAATCTGGACCAGAAACAACGCATGGCAGTCGGCAAGCTGATGCGCGAGCAGATGCAAACGCGCCACAGCATCACCCAGAGCTTTCTCGATAAACTACCGGCCGCCGAGCAAAAAGCCATGCAAGAGCAACTGGCCGCCGCCAAGAGCAAAAATGAGCAAGCCATACGGGCGCTGCTGACTCCCGAGCAGCAAAAAGCCTACGACCAGGCCCAGCAAAAAAGCGCTGAGCGACGTGCCGAGATGGCCGAGTTCAAAGCCTGGAAAGCCCAGCGCGCAGCCAAAGCCGAATAACACCCGGCTTGCTAACCCACCCGCCCGGCATTGATCGCTGGGCGGGTTTTGTTGTTTTCGTCCATTGTTGTTTTTGCCCATTAAGGAGTCATTGTGCGTTCACTGTTCTGGCGCATCTTCGCCAGCTTCTGGCTGGCCTTCGCCCTGGTGGGTGGTTTATCGCTGCTGCTCGGACGGGCGCTGGATCAAGACAGCTGGATTCTCACTCGCCACCCAGCCCTCAACGGACTTGCCGAGCGCTGGACGCAACTCTATGAAGAGCGCGGTGAACGCGCAGCGCAAGCCTATCTGGAGCAGCGCAAAGAACAATTTCACCTCGACGTGCAGGTGCTCGACGACAATGGCCAAGCGGTGGTCAAAGGCACCTTTCCGCGCCGCGCCGCAGCTTTTGAGGCGCGCCAGGATGACCAGCACCGACTGCCCTGGCGGCGCCTGACCCAGGAGTACAGCAGCCCGACCACAGGCACCAGCTACCTGCTGATTTACCGCATCCCGCACCGCGAACTGAGCGAGTGGCAACGCGACGGTCGACTCTGGCCACTCAGCGCCTTGGGCATAGCCCTGATCGTACTGAGCCTGTTCAGCCTGCTGCTGACCCTATCATTTACCCGTCCACTGCAACGCTTGCGCAGCGCCGTACATGACCTGGGACAAACCAGCTATCAACAAACCAGCCTGATGCAGCTGGCCAATCGGCGCGATGAGTTTGGCGTGTTGGCGAAAGATTTCAACCGTATGGGCGCACGCTTGCAGAGCCTGATCAGCAGCCAGCGCCAGCTGCTGCGCGATGTCTCCCACGAACTGCGCTCGCCCCTTGCCCGCCTGCGCATTGCCCTGGCTCTGGCTGAACGCGCGGATCCTGAAGAACGCGACCAGCTCTGGCCGCGCCTGAACCTTGAGTGCGACCGACTGGAGGCTTTGATTAGCGAAATTCTGGCCCTGGCGCGTCTGGATGCCGATCCCGGCCCTGCCGAGCCAATCGACCTGGCCGGGTTACTGACCAAACTGCAGGACGATGCCCAACTCAGCGCTCCCCAACAACGGGTGCAGATACAGCTGCAGAGCGGCATCAAACTGCATGGCTGGACAGAAATACTCGAGCGGGCGTTGGATAACCTACTGCGCAATGCCCTGCGCTTTAACCCCAGCGGACAACCTATTGAGCTAAGTGCCAGCCTGCATGGTGCACGCCTGCAACTGTGCGTGCGTGACCACGGCCCTGGTATCAGCCGCGAGCTACTGCCCAAACTTGGCCAGGCTTTTTTTCGCGCGCCAGGGCAAAGCAGCAGCGGTCACGGACTGGGCCTGGCCATTGCCCGGCGCGCCGCCGAACGCCACGGTGGCGCACTGCAGTTCAGTAATGCGCCGGATGGCGGCTTTATTGCCTGCCTAGAGTTGCCGCTGAAACCGGAGTTAACCGGCTAGCAGCAAGGCCAAAGTCAACCTTGCCAGGAACTGACAAAGTCCTGCGGATCGAGCCGCGCCGGCGTGCGCAACTCACCTTGGGGCGTGCCCAAATAGAGCATGGCAATTAGCTGCTCACCCGCCTGCAAACCAAGCCCGGCTGCAACCTCTGGGCTAAAGGCCAACTCACCCGTGCGCCACACCGCACCGACCCCAATGGCGTGGGCGGCCAGCAACACACCGTGGGCGGCGCAACCAGCGGCCAGCAA
>JAURXE010000435.1 GCA_030654635.1 Pseudomonas sp. | reverse complement strand
ATCTCGGTGGCCGGTGATGCCGAAGATGGTGGTCCTGGCACCGATTTTCACGCGGTGATGCAGGGCTATGTGTCGATTACCCCGTTGCAATTGGATCGTACTTTTCCTGATGCTTTTAGCGGGCTGGAAGGTTGGCTGGAGGGGCTGCTCTGATGCGTGCGCGAAATCAGGATAAAGATCAATTACAACACCATGGCATCGGCATGACGTCGCAGCGTACGCGCGAACGTTTGATTGAGCGTTTGTATGAAGAGGGCTTGTCGAACCCGCGGGTGCTGGAAGTTATTCGCCGCACCCCACGGCATCTGTTTGTCGATGAGGCGTTAGCCCATCGTGCTTACGAAGATACGGCGTTACCCATTGGCCATAACCAGACTATTTCCCAGCCATATATGGTTGGGCGAATGACCGAGTTGCTGTTGGCGGACGGGCCTTTGGATAAGGTGCTGGAGATCGGCACCGGTTCTGGTTATCAGACCTCGGTGTTGTCGCAGCTGGTTGAGCGGGTATTCTCGGTGGAACGCATCCAGGCCTTGCAAGAGCGCGCCAAAGAACGCCTGCTGGAACTGAACTTGCGCAATGTGGTGTTTCGCTGGGGCGATGGCTGGGAAGGGTGGCCGGCGCTGGCGCCTTACAACGGCATCATCGTCACGGCGGCGGCGGCGGATGTGCCGCAAGCACTGCTCGATCAGTTAGCGCCAGGCGGTCGTTTGGTGATTCCGGTGGGCGCCGGCGATGAACAGCAACTGCTGCTGATTGTTCGTGAGGAGCAGGGCTTCACCCGTCATGTGCTGGACGCCGTTCGCTTTGTGCCCTTGCTGCACGGACCTTTGGCCTGATGCTTGGGCTGAGCGGCCGTCGGGCCGTCTGCAGTACGGCAGGGTCTCGGGCTTTGGCTTGGCTGGGTGTGAGCTTGGTTTGCGCGGCGCTCAGTGCCTGCAACACGACGCGCACCGGCGGCGTGCAAGTTGTCGACCGTAATACCGGGGCGCAGAGTGCCGGGAATGCCCGGAAACCGGTAAGCGTTGGCCAATATATTGTGCAGGGTGGCGATACCCTGTATTCGATTGCTTTTCGGTTTGGCTGGGATTGGAAGACCCTGGCCGAGCGCAATCGGATTGCGGCACCTTACGTTATTCGTAAAGGGCAGGTTATTCGTTTTGATGGGCGCACTAATCAATACCCTGTAGTTGCGCAAAACAGCCGGCCAAGCACTGTAACTAGTCGCGTACCACCGGCTGTAGTTAGAGCCAATGACGCTGCGATACTTGCCAGTAAGCCACCAGCAGCAGCGGCATCTATAACGCCTAGTAACACAGTTGCAAAAAACTTTACCGGTCGTTGGACCTGGCCGGCAAAAGGCGCCTTGATCGGGCGGTTTTCCTCAAACGGCAGTTTGAATAAAGGCATTGATCTGGCCGGAGAATTGGGCGAGCCTGTTTCCGCTGCGTCTGATGGTTCAGTGGTTTACGCCGGAAGTGGATTGCGGGGCTACGGCGAGTTAGTAATCATCAAGCACAGTGATACCTACGTAAGCGCTTACGGTCACAACCGTAGGTTATTGGTGCGGGAGGGGCAGCAGGTCAAAGTCGGACAAGTAATTGCTGAAATGGGTTCCACGGGCACTGACCGGGTGAAGCTGCATTTTGAAATTCGCCGTCAAGGTAAACCTGTTGATCCGCTGCAATATTTGCCCAAGCGTTGAGTTGCCGCTGACTTGTATCTTTGCGTAGTAGGACCAGGCTCGGGTGTTGCCAAGGACGTCCTCTGAGTTCAAACCAATACGATTTAACAGTGTTGGTTGAATATTGGAGTTAGGTGCTGCCGGAGTTTGTTGTCGAACTCAGCTAAGGACAATAAAAATGGCACTCAAAAAAAAACAAGCGCCGGAGTTTGACGTCGACGATGATGTTCTCCAACTTGAGGAGCGCATCGCTCTCGATGATGTCGATGATGATGAGGAGGCAGAACTTTCTCTCGCTAGTCCAAAAGCCAAACAGGCAAGCTCACTCAAGCAACATAAATACATTGATTACACCCGTGCGCTAGACGCAACTCAGCTGTATCTCAACGAAATTGGTTTCTCCCCATTACTCACCCCGCAGGAAGAAGTGCATTTTGCCCGTTTGGCGCAAAAGGGCGATCCGGCTGGGCGTAAAAGAATGATCGAGAGCAATTTGCGTTTGGTGGTGAAAATCGCTCGGCGCTACATTAATCGCGGTCTTTCACTGCTGGATCTAATTGAAGAGGGCAATCTAGGCTTAATTAGAGCGGTGGAGAAATTCGATCCAGAGCGTGGTTTTCGCTTCTCGACTTACGCGACATGGTGGATTCGTCAAACCATCGAGCGCGCCATCATGAATCAGACCCGTACCATAAGGTTGCCGATCCATGTGGTCAAAGAGCTTAACGTCTACCTGCGCGCCGCCCGTGAGCTGACACAAAAGCTCGATCACGAACCCTCAGCCGAAGAAATTGCCAGCCTATTGGAGAAGCCAGTAGGTGAGGTTAAGCGCATGCTCGGCTTGAACGAGCGGGTATCGTCGGTCGATGTTTCGCTCGGGCCGGATTCGGATAAAACCTTGCTTGATACGCTTACTGATGAGCGTCCAACCGATCCGTGTGAACTGCTGCAGGATGATGACCTGTCGCAGAGCATTGATCAGTGGTTGTCTGATTTGACCGAGAAACAGCGTGAAGGTGTGGTGCGTCGCTTCGGTCTGCGTGGGCATGA
>JAURXE010000414.1 GCA_030654635.1 Pseudomonas sp. | reverse complement strand
AGTACCGCAAGATCTCCGAGCGCTTCTACCAAGACCCTGCGTACTTCTCGGACGTGTTCGCCCGCGCCTGGTTCAAACTGACCCACCGCGACATGGGACCGAAGACGCGCTACATCGGCCCCGATGCACCGACGCAAGACCTGCTGTGGCAAGACCCGGTCCCGGCCGGTCGCACCGACTACGACGTGGCGGCGGTAAAAGCGCAGATCGTCGCCAGTGGTCTGAGCCTCAGCGAGATGGTCAGCACCGCCTGGGACAGCGCCCGCACTTTCCGGGGTTCCGACATGCGTGGCGGTGCCAACGGCGCGCGCATTCGTCTGGCCCCACAAAAGGACTGGGAAGGCAATGAGCCTGCTCGCCTGGCCAAAGTGCTCGCCGTGCTCGAAGGTATCGCGGCACAAAGCGGCGCCAGCGTGGCTGATCTGATCGTGCTGGCGGGTAACCTCGGTATCGAGCACGCTGCCAAGGCTGCTGGCTTTAGCGTCAGCGTGCCGTTCGCACCAGGCCGCGGCGATGCCAGCCAGGACATGACCGATGTCGAGTCGTTCGAAGTCCTTGAGCCCATGGCAGATGGCTACCGCAACTGGCTGAAGAAGGATTACACCGTCAGCGCCGAGGAATTGCTGCTGGATCGCACCCAGTTGCTGGGGCTGACCGCCCATGAAATGACGGTATTGGTTGGCGGCATGCGCGTGCTCGGCACCAACCATGGCGGCAGCAAGCACGGGGTATTCACCGACCGTGAAGGTCAGTTGAGCAATGACTTCTTCGTCAACTTGACCGACATGGACAACACCTGGAAACCGACCGGCAGGAACCTCTACGAGATTCGTGACCGCAAGACCGGTGCGGTGAAGTGGACGGCAACCCGCGCCGACCTGGTGTTTGGCTCCAACGCGATTCTGCGTGCCTACGCCGAGGTCTACGCCCAGGACGATAATCACGAGAAGTTCGTGCAGGACTTCGTGGCAGCCTGGACCAAAGTGATGAACGCCGATCGCTTCGACCTCCTGTAACAGCAGTTCCCCCGCATACAGCAATGTTTGCGGGGGATACGTTGCCAAACCCCATCAGTAAGCGTCGCATGGCATATGCTGCGCGAGCTGATGTTTTTGGCTCACACCCAGAAGCTCTACAGCCCGTAACACCGACACGAACTCCACAACTTGCCGTCACCGGTAGCGCTCGAAGCGCTTTCCCGGTACCTGAAGAACAACTGAAAATTTCAGGGCAACGCAAAAGATCATCTCAGGGATGCAACCCCCGCTCATTGCGCTAAAACCCGCCCAACTGCTGCCCAGCCAACGGTTATGTGCGCCCGTAATGGCCAGCACTCGCCCAGTCGAAGGCGTGATCAGCAACCCGATCGGCGTGCATCAGCGCCTGGCGAGCGGTTTCATCTTCGGTCATGCCGGCCACCTGCAGGTGGACCTTGATCGTCGTGCCACCGTGAAATGCCTGTATTGACCAAGGTGTAACGCACCATTGGCTTTACGCACAGCAGGGGTTTGCGCAGGAATACATTCAGGCGTTGACGGGCCACGCTGACGTGAAAATGACTGAGCATTAGCAGACCGGGCACACTGCCAATGAAGTGGCCTGCATGCGCGTTGGGGCAGACCTTAAACTACAGTCTTAAAAATCCTTTGCCCAATGCTTGCCCAAAATGCGCCCAAACGAAAAAGGCCAACCCTTTCGGATTGGCCTCTAAGCCCCGCGTCACGCGGGTTTGTTTGGTAGACGCGACTGGACTCGAACCAGCGACCCCCACCATGTCAAGGTGGTGCTCTAACCAACTGAGCTACGCGTCTGCAATGGAGGCGCATTCTACGGAGAAAGCCATCTTCGTCAAGAGCTTTATCCATAACTGCATGAAAATGCGCGTTTTTTACTTCGCTGCTTAGTGTTTTAAATTTTGCACAGGGGCTAGCCGGCGATTTTCAACTCGGGTAGCATCTCAATATCCGTAAAGAATAATTAACAGAGGTTGCAAGATGACGCACACTCCATATCCAGAATCTTTTTACGCCGCTTCGGCTAATCCGGTTCCTGCCCGCCCCGAGTTGCAAGGCGATGTTGAGACTGACGTGTGCGTGATCGGCGCCGGGTACACAGGCCTGTCGACGGCCATTTCGTTGTTGGAAAACGGGTTCAAGGTTTGCATTGTCGAGGCAGCTAAAGTCGGCTTTGGTGCCTCTGGCCGTAACGGCGGACAAATAGTTAACAGCTACAGCCGTGATATTGATGTGATCGAGCGCAGCGTCGCCCCCAAGCAGGCCCAACTGCTGGGGCAGATGGCTTTTGAAGGCGGCCGGATCATTCGCGAGCGCATCGCCAAGTACGACATCAAGTGTGATTTGAAGGATGGTGGCGTGTTCGCCGCTTTCACCAAGAAGCAGATGGGCCACCTAGAGTCGCAGAAAAAACTTTGGGAACGCTACGGTCACACCCAACTGGAACTGCTCGATCAAAAACGCATTCGTGAAGTGGTCGGCAGCGAAAACTACCTTGGCGGCCTGCTAGACATGAGCGGCGGTCACATTCACCCGCTTAACCTGGCCCTCGGCGAAGCCGCTGCGGTGGAATCGCTCGGCGGCACCATCTACGAACAGTCCCCCGCCACCCGCATTGAGCGCGGCGCCAATCCAGTGGTGCACACCCCCAATGGCCGCGTGAAAGCCAAGTTTATCGTGGTCGCCGGCAACGCCTATCTGGGCAACCTGGTACCCGAACTGGCCGCCAAGACTATGCCGTGCGGCAGCCAAGTGGTCGCCACCGAGCCCTTGAGCGCGGAGATGGCCAAGAGCCTGATCCCAAATGACTACTGCGTGGAAGACTGCAACTACCTGCTCGACTACTTCCGCCTGACTGGTGACAACCGCCTGATCTACGGTGGCGGTGTAGTTTATGGCGCACGCGACCCGGCCAACATCGAAGCAATTATCCGCCCGATGATGCTGAAAACTTTCCCGCAGTTGAAGAACGTCAAGATCGATTACGCCTGGACCGGCAACTTCTTGCTGACCCTGTCGCGCCTGCCGCAAGTCGGCCGCATCGGCGACAACATCTATTACTCGCAAGGCTGCAGCGGCCACGGCGTCACCTACACCCACCTGGCCGGCAAAATCCTCGGCGAAGCCTTGCGCGGCCAGGCCGAACGTTTCGATGCGTTCGCTGGTCTGCCGCACTATCCATTCCCTGGCGGCGAGTTAATGCGCATCCCCTTCACCGCCATCGGCGCCTGGTACTACGCACTGCGCGACAAGTTCGGCATCTAAGCAAACTGCAATAAAGAACGGCGCCTCTTGGGCGCCGTTGTTATTTCTGCACTGTAACCCCGGAGCGGCGCTGCAATACCTGCCGGGCATTGCCCGCAGCGGCAAGGTGCCCGGCGCGCTGCAACTCATCTGCCGCCTGCAGCCAGCTCTGCGAGTCGACCTTTGCGGGCAACTGCAGCGGCGCCAGCACTAGCACCGCCCAGGCACCGGACGATGCCCAGGATGACTCAAAGCTGGAAAAGCTGGTTTCCCAACGCCGGCTATTACCGGCGCGCAGCAACAGTGTTTGATTCTCCCGGTCATAGCCGATTAGCAATGCATAGAGCGGCATATCGATCCAGCTCAGGCCTTCATTGAAACGCAGCAACACCGGGTAGCCGGCGGCGACTTGCTCGAGCAACGCCGCCAAGTGTGGCTGCAATGGATACGACAGCAAGCCATTGGCATTTACTTGCGCCAGAATGTTTTGTTCCAGCTGTGCCTCTTGCTCTGGTAATTGCAGTTGCTTGGAGACTGCCCCCGGCGAGGTGTCCACCCCTTGTTGCACCAGCAAACTGCTCAATGCGCTGGGCGCGCCAAAATAGGCGCGCTCCGGGAATGCTGGGACGCCCGTCAGCTCGACGCGCTCCGGCATCTGCCGCAACGATTGCTGCAAGGCCGTTGGACCGCCGCAGCCGCCCAGGCCCAGGCACAACGTCAAGAGCAGCGGTAGACCAGGTGCGCAATGGCGAAGATGCAACAAGGGGATGTCCTTCTAAGCTGCGCCGAGCGCAAGAGCCACGCCGGCAAGATGGGCCATGATAACGATAGAAGCATGCGGCCGCGCAACCACCAGCGTGACGGATAAGTTGGTTGCAGCGCCGCCACCCGCAAATCGGTGAATAACTGTTCGCTGACCACAACGCAATGCTGCACCTGCTGGCCATTTCGGGGTGCACTGTAAAGATCCGGGGACA
>JAURXE010000409.1 GCA_030654635.1 Pseudomonas sp. | reverse complement strand
AGCGAGGCCGGTTTTATTGACCCGCAGAGCACCTTGCAGCGTCTGGTGGGGTTGCGCAACGGCGGTCACGTGCGGGCCATGCAGCGCCTCGGTCGCGAACGCCTGGATGCTTTTATCCCTCGGCTGCTGGCGCAGGCGGTGGAGCACGATCAGCCGGATCTGGTGCTCGAACGGGTGCTGCCCCTGGTCGAGGCGGTGGTGCGCCGTTCGGCGTATTTATTGCTCTTGACGGAAAACCCCACCGCCCTGCAACGCTTGTTGCGCCTCTGTGCGGCCAGTCCGTGGATCGCCGAGCAGATCACCCGCTTTCCTTTATTGCTCGATGAGTTGCTCAACGAAGGCCGCTTGTTTAAGCCGCCCTTGGCGCCCGAGCTGGCCGCCGAGTTGCGCGAGCGGCTGATGCGCATCCCCGAGGACGATCTGGAGCAGCAGATGGAGGCGCTGCGCAATTTCAAGCTGGCCCACCGCTTGCGCGTGGCCGCCTCGGAAATTGCCGGCACCCTGCCGCTGATGAAGGTCAGCGACTACCTGACCTGGCTGGCCGAAGCGATTCTCGAACAGGTACTGGCTCTGTCTTGGCGCCAGACCGTGAGCAAGTACGGGGCGCCCAAGCGTAGCGATGGCAGTCAGTGCGATCCAGATTTTATCATCGTCGGTTACGGCAAGGTCGGCGGCATTGAGCTGGGCCATGGCTCGGACCTGGACCTGGTGTTTATCCATGACGGCGATCCGCAGGCCGAGACCGATGGCGCCAAACCCATCGATGGTGCGCAGTTTTTCACTCGCTTAGGGCAGCGCATCATCCATTTGCTCACCGCCCAGACCAACTCCGGGCAGCTCTATGAAGTCGATATGCGCCTGCGCCCGTCCGGCGCCTCGGGCTTGCTGGTCAGCTCCCTGGGCGCCTTTGCCCGTTACCAGGAGGGCGAGGCCTGGACCTGGGAGCACCAGGCCCTGGTGCGGGCCCGGGTATTGGTCGGTTGCCCGCGAGTCGGTGCCGGTTTCGAGGCGA
>JAURXE010000404.1 GCA_030654635.1 Pseudomonas sp. | reverse complement strand
AGAATGCTGAACAGCCGCAGATCGCGGATCAGCTTGGGCGACAGGTACTGCAGGATAAAACTTTCATCCTTAAAGCTTTGCATGGCGAATTTAAGGGTGGCCAGCCAATCGCTGCCGGCGATATCCGGGAACCAGCGTTTGTCCTCCTCGGTCGGCTCCTCGCAGATCCGGCGGATGTCGCGGTACATGGCAAAGCCCAGGGTGTAGGGGTTGATGCCGCTGTAATGCGGGCTGTCAAAGCTCGGCTGATAGATCACGCTGGTGTGGTATTGCAGGAATTCCATCATAAAACCATCGCTGACCAGCCCCTCGTCATACAGGTCATTCATCAGGGTGTAGTGCCAGAAACAGGCCCATCCCTCGTTCATCACTTGGGTTTGGCGCTGCGGATAGAAATACTGCGAGACTTTACGAACGATGCGCACCACCTCGCGCTGCCAGGGCTCCAGCAGCGGGGCGTGTTTTTCCAGGAAATACAGAATATTTTCCTGCGGCTCGCTGGGGAAGCGCCCGCTGTCTTTGTCATCACCTTTACCGGCGCCTTTGGGAATGGTGCGCCACAGGTCATTGATCTGCTTTTGCAGGTGTTCTTCACGGTCGGTTTGCCGGCGCCGCTCTTCTTCGGCGGAAATCGGGCTGGGGCGCTTGTAGCGGTCAACGCCGTAATTCATCAGCGCGTGGCAGGAGTCGAGCAGCTCCTCGACCGCATCGATGCCGTGGCGCTCCTCGCATTGACTGATGTACTGCTTGGCGAATAGCAGGTAGTCGATGATCGAGCTGGCGTCGGTCCAAGTACGAAACAGGTAGTTGCCCTTAAAGAAGCTGTTGTGGCCATAACAGGCATGGGCAATCACCAAGGCCTGCATGCACATGGTGTTTTCCTCCATCAAGTAGGCGATGCAGGGGTCGGAATTAATCACTATTTCGTAGGCTAGGCCCATTTGGCCGCGGCTGTAGGAGCGTTCGGTGCTGAGGAAATGCTTGCCATAGGACCAGTGTTGGTAGTTCAGCGGCATGCCCACCGAGGCGTAGGCGTCCATCATCTGCTCGGCGGTAATTACCTCAATCTGGTTGGGATAGGTGTCCAGCGCATAACGCGCGGCGAGGCGGGCAATCTCGTGGTCATAGCTGCGAATCAGCTCAAAGGTCCATTCGGAGCTGCTCGACAGGGGCTGGCGTTGTTTGTCGCCGTGGGCGCGAGGATGTGTGCTCATGTGCTTAGCCTGCGTTGAAACAATTCACGAAATACCGGGTAAATATCGCCGGCTGAACCCAGTTGTTGTTGCGCAAAGGAGTCGGCAAAGGCCTCGCGCACCTGCTCGTACTCAACCCACAGGGCTTGGTGCTCGCGGGGGGTGATCTCGACGTAGGTGAAGTACTGCATAAACGGCATGATCTGCTTGAGCAGGATCTCGCGGCACAGCGGTGAATCGTCGTTCCAGTTATCGCCATCCGAGGCCTGGGCGGCGTAAATATTCCATTCGTTGACCGCGTAGCGCTCGGCCATGATTTCCTGCATCAGCTTGAGTGCGCTGGAAACAATGGTGCCGCCGGTTTCGCGCGAATAGAAAAACTCCTCCTCGTCGACCTCGCGGGCACTGGTGTGATGGCGAATAAACACCACTTCGATCTTGTCGTAATTGCGCTTGAGAAACAGGTACAGGAGGATGAAAAAGCGCTTGGCGATGTCCTTGGTGGCCTGGGTCATGGAGCCGGACACATCCATCAGGCAGAACATCACCGCTTTCGAGCTGGGATTGGGTTGCTTGGTCAGCAGGTTGTATTTGAGGTCGAAGGTGTCCAGAAAGGGCACGTGTTTGATCCGCGCCTGCAACGCGGCGATAGCGGTTTCAGTGGCTTTAATGTCAGTGAAGTTGTCTGGCTCTTCCCGTAACAGCCGCTCCAGCTCAGCTTGGGCCTCGCGCAACTTAGCGCGGCTGCTGCCCGACAGGGCGATGCGCCGAGCGTGGGCGGAGCGCAGGGTGCGGACGATATTGATGCGCGATGGATTGCCATCGTTGCTGATGCCGGCGCGCACCACTTTGAAGGTTTCACTGCCGGTCAGGTGGCGCTTGACCAGATTGGGCAGCTCAAGATCCTCAAACATGAAGTTAAGGAACTCTTCCTGAGTGATCTGGAACACGAACTCATCCATGCCCTCGCCCGTGTTACTTGCCTTGCCGGCGCCTTTGCCGGCACCGCCACCAGACGGGCGGGGGATGCGCTCGCCGCTGGTGAATTGCTTGTTGCCGGGATGCACTGCGGTCTGCCGCCCACCGGGGCCGTGATGCAGGGTCGGCTCGGCAATGTCGCGGCCGGGAATGCTGATTTGTTCGCCGTGCTCCATGTCGGTAATTGAGCGGCGGCTGACGGCGTCTTCCACGGCTTTTTTGATGTGCTCACGGTAGCGCCGCAAAAATCGCTGGCGGTTCACCGTGCTCTTGTTCTTGCCGTTTAAACGGCGATCGATCACATGACTCATGGGCGCTCCTTAGAGCCGCTGCAACAGCTGCGCTGCGCAACGGCCTCGAGTCAGCAGGCATGGCCCGGCGTTGCTGCCAAGGCCATGCGGCACGCGCAGTAAGCTGCGCACGGGGCGCGGCTTACTGCGATTTTCTGACCCGCAAATACCACTCAGACAACAGCCGCACCTGCTTGTCGGTATAACCACGTTCGACCATGCGGGTGACAAAGTCGTTGTGTTTCTGTTGGTCCTCTTTACTGGCTTTGGCGTTGAAACTGATGACCGGTAGCAGGTCTTCGGTGTTGGAGAACATTTTCTTCTCGATCACCACCCGCAGTTTTTCGTAGCTCAACCAGGTTGGATTTTTGCCATTGTTGTTGGAGCGAGCGCGCAGCACGAAGTTGACGATTTCGTTGCGGAAGTCTTTCGGATTGCTGATGCCGGCCGGTTTCTCGATCTTCTCCAGCTCCTCGTTGAGGGCCACCCGGTTAAGGATTTCGCCGGTTTCCGGGTCGCGGTATTCCTGGTCCTGAATCCAGAAGTCGGCGTACAGCACATAGCGGTCGAAGATGTTCTGGCCGTATTCGCTGTACGATTCGAGGTACGCGGTTTGAATTTCCTTGCCGATAAACTCGATATAGCGCG
This sequence comes from Pseudomonas sp., assembly GCA_030654635.1. Taxonomy (GTDB): domain Bacteria; phylum Pseudomonadota; class Gammaproteobacteria; order Pseudomonadales; family Pseudomonadaceae; genus Aquipseudomonas. Next base: position 475 of record JAURXE010000404.1, on the reverse strand, counting down.
GCGCCAGGTATTCCTTCAGGTAGCGCAGGTAGCGTTCGCGGGTTTCGGCGGGGAACTGTTCTTGCTCGATCTGCTGCTCCAGCACGTAGAGCAAGTGCACCGGGTTGGCGGCGATCTCTTGCGGGTCGAAGTTGAAGACTTTCGACAAAATCTTGAAGGCGAAACGGGTCGACAGGCCGTTCATGCCTTCATCGACACCGGCGCTGTCGCGGTATTCCTGCATCGACTTGGCTTTAGGGTCGGTGTCTTTCAGGTTTTCGCCGTCATACACGCGCATTTTTGAGAATACGTTGGAGTTTTCCGGCTCTTTGAGTCGCGACAGCACGACGAATTGCGCCAACATTTTTAACGTGTCGGGCGCGCAATGAGCCTGTGCCAGTGAACTGTTCGCCAGCAGTTTGTCGTAGATTTTGATCTCGTCGCTGACACGCAGGCAGTAAGGCACCTTGACGATGTAGATACGGTCGATAAAGGC
>JAURXE010000390.1 GCA_030654635.1 Pseudomonas sp. | reverse complement strand
CCGTAACCTCAATGGCCGGGCGATTCTGTACGCCGACCGCATGACCGGCTCGATGGAGCGTGCGATTGGTGAGACCGAGCGGCGCCGCGACAAGCAGATCGCCTTCAACCTGGCCAATGGCATTACCCCGCAAGGGATCTTCAAGGATGTGCAAGACATTCTCGAAGGCGCCGTGGTGCCCGGCTCGCGCAGTAACAAACGGCGCGGCATGGCCAAGGCGGCCGAGGAGAGCGCCCGTTACGAAAACGAACTGCGCACGCCGGGCGAGATCGCCAAGCGGATAAAGCTGATGGAGGAGAAAATGTACCAGCTGGCCCGCGACCTAGAGTTCGAAGCCGCCGCGCAACTGCGCGACGAAATCCACAAGCTGCGCGAGCGTTTGCTGCAGGTTTGACTGGTCGTGAAAGACGCTAGGGCGTGTTAGCCGCTATAGATTTGTAGGCTGTACTCGCCGCAGGCAGTACGGCACAGATTAGTCGGCTGCTCACGATCGGCGGACTGATTGACGGACTGTTCGCTGCGCTCCGGAGTCCGTCCGTCCTGCCTTCCTAGCGGCGTCGGCCAAAGATCATCAGTGACACGCCGGCGAGAGTGGCCAGGCAGGCCAAGCCGGCGATCAGGCTGAGTTGTTCGTTCAGCAGCAGATAGCCCAGCAACAACGCCACCACCGGATTGACGAAGGCGAAAGTCGACACCAGGCTCGGCGGTACTTCACGCAGCAGCCAGAAGTAGGCCGGATACACGCCCAGGCTGACCGGCAACACCAGATACAGCAGCCACAGCCAGGAGTCGGACGACAACTGCGTCAGGCTGAAGGCTTGCCAGTCGCCATGCCAAAGCCCAAGCAACGCCAGTACCGTGGCGCCGATTAGCATCTGCAAACTGAGGCCTAGCCAGCTGGAGCTGAACGGCGGCCGCTGGCGTAGCAGCCAGGCGCCGCAGGCCCAGAGCAGGGTTGCTAGCACCACTAAACTGCCGGCAAACCATTGCTCGGGAGTGGCGCTGCTGCCCAGGCTGTTGCCCATCAGTAGCACTATGCCGCCACTGGCGACCAGCAGGCCGAGTATCACCCAGGCCGCCGGGCGCTCGCCCAGCAGCCACTCCAGCGCCACGCTCCACAAAGGCAATGTGGTGTAGAGCATCGCCAGCAAGCCGGTGGGCAGAAATTGGTTGGCGTAGATCAGCGCGCCCTGGCCGATGGCAATCAGCAAAACTCCGCCAATCAAGGCGCTGCCCCAGTCGCTGCGTTGCATCTTCACGCGCGAGCGGCTCAAGGCCCAAGCCAGCGCCAGCCCGCCGGCCAGCAGGAAGCGCAAGGTGCCCAACACAAAGGGTGGCAGTTCACGGAGCAGGAAGTGATTGGCCAGATAAGTCGTGCCCCAGCCGATATAGATAACGGCAAAGGCGGTGATGATCAGCAGCGTACGGGTGCGGGCGGTGGACATAAGAACCTGATGGGTTTGCGTGAAGCGGGGTGCGTAAGCTGGGCTTTAGCCCGCCAAGACCTTGGTGTCGCGCTGTGCTGGGCTGAAGCCCACCCTACAGGCTAGATGCTCTGCCGTGTGGCAAATACTGAGCGGTGGTTAGTGCGCGGCGCCTGCGCCACTGGTGGCGCCGGCCGGTAGATGGCGGGTGAACAGCACGGCCGTCATGCTCACGGCCAAGGCGATGCCGATAAAATGGAAGGCGTCATTGTAGGCCATGATGGCGGCCTGCTGGTGGGTCATTTCACTGAGTTTGGCCAGCGCGGCCTGCTCGCTGCCAAGTTTGTCGGCCCAGAAACTTAGGCGCTCGGCGACCTGTGGGTTGCTCGGTACCAAGGCTTCGCGCAGGTAGTCGAAATAGGTTTTGGCGCGGTTATCGATCAGGGTGGCGATTAGCGCAATGCCAATGGCGCCGCCCAGGTTGCGCAAGATATTGAACAGGCTGCCGGCGGAACCGGCGTCCTCTGCACGCAGATACACGGTGGCAATCAACGACAGGGTGACCATCACGAAGGGCAGGCCGATGGCGCGCAGGATCTGGATTTGGTTGAGTTGGTCGCCGGCAAAGTCCGGGTTAAGCACTCCAGAGGCGAAGTTGGCAAAGCCGAACATGGCAAAGCCGAAGGCGCACAGCCACTTGGGCGAAATGTACTTCATGATCAGCGGCACCAGCGGAATGATCAGCAGCTGCGGCGCGCCCATCCACATGATCACTTCGCCAATTTGCATGGCGTTGTAGCCCTGGATTTGCGCCAGATACAGCGGCAAGGCATACACCGAGCCATACAGGCCTATGCCTAGGCCGACGCTGGAAATACTGGATAAACCGAAATTACGGTTGCCGAGGATACGCAGGTTGATCAGTGGGTTGTCGCGGGAAAACTGCAGAATCACAAACAGAATCAGGCTGATCAAAGCGGTCGAGCCGAGGCCGACAATAAAGTCGGACTCCAGCCAGTTGTTGCGGTGGCCTTCTTCCAGAAACACCTGCAGCGTGCCCAGCCCTAAAGCCATGGTCAGGATGCCGGGGTAATCGGCGCTGTTGAGCATGCTCCACTGGGTGGGTTTTTTATCCAGGCTGTAGAGCAGCCCAGCAATCATCAGTAGGCCGGGCGGCACGTTGATGTAGAAGATATATTCCCAGCCAAAGCTCTCGGTCAGCCAGCCGCCCAGGGTTGGGCCGATGGCAGGTGCGAAGGTGGCGGTCACGGCAAATAAGGCCATGCCCTTGGCGCGATGATGTTCGGGCAGTTTGATCAGCGTCATGGTGAACGCCAGCGGAATCAGTGCGCCGCCGGTGAAGCCCTGGAAGGCGCGAAAGACGATCATGCTTTCCAGGTTCCAGGCTGTGGAGCAGAGCAGCGAGGCAATCAGAAACAGCGCCGATACCCAGACCGCCATCCGCCGCGCGCCGAACACCTGCACCAGCCAGGCGCTGAGGGGGATCATGATGATCTCGGCGACCAGGTAGGAGGTGGAAATCCACGAGCCTTCCTCGAGGGTCGCCGACAGCGCGCCCTGAATATCTTTCAGCGAGGCATTGGTGATCTGGATGTCGAGCACCGCCATAAAGGCGCCGAGCATCACGCTCATTACCGCAATCCAATCGCGCCGGCTGGGTTCGCCAGTCGGGCGGATTAGCTCATCAGCTGCCACTGTTGGCGGCCTTGATCGAGACCTTGACCAGCACCGACATGCCCGGACGAATCTTGCCTTTGAGCGGGTTATCGGCGGCGAAGGTCAGTTTCACCGGAATGCGCTGCACCACCTTGGTGAAGTTGCCGGTGGCATTGTCCGGCGGCAGCAGGCTGAACTGCGCGCCGGAGGCGGCGAACAGGCTGTCGAGGTTGGCTTGAATCGGCTGGTCGGGGTAGGCGTCGAAGATCAGTTCGGCGGACTGGCCGACTTGCATATGGCCGATCTGGGTTTCTTTGAAGTTGGCCTGAATCCAGATGTCCTGATCGGGCACCAGCGACATCAGGTAGGCGCCAGTTTGTACATATTGGCCGTTACGGGCGGCGCGCTGGCCGATGATGCCGCTGATCGGAGCGTGAATCTGGGTGCGGCTGAGGTTGAGTTCGGCTTGTGACAGTTCGGCGTGGGCGTTGGCGATCTGCGCTTCGAGGCGTTTGATCTCGGCATTCAGCGCCGCGACTTGTTGGCGCTGGGCTTGCAAGTCGGCTTGCGCCTTGCTTACTAGGGAGCGAGCTACGCGACTGTCGGCGGCCAGGGTGGTGACGCGCTCTTCGGATACATAGCCGGGTTTGCGCAGCGCCTGGGCGCGCGACAAGTCAATCTGGGTGCGGCCGAAGGTGGCCTCAGAGGCGCCGACATCCGCTTGGCCGGCATCAATCAGGCTGCCTTGCTGTAACAACTTGCTGCGCGCTTGCAGCAGTTCGGCCTCGCGACTGGCTAACGCTGCACGGGCGCGTTCGATGGCCAGGCGAAAGTCCTCGGACTCCAACTCCAGGAGTAAATCGCCTTGTTGCACGTGCTGGTTGTCGGTCACCAAGACTTTTGCGACCCGCGCACTCAGCTGGCTGGAAACACGGGTGATTTCGCCCTGCACATAGGCGTTGTCGGTGCTTTCGATAAAGCGGCCGATCAGCAGCCAATGGGCAAAAAAACCGCCGACTATGATGGCCAGCAGCGCTAGAAAAATAAATAAACGACGTTGCAAGTGGGCGGACATAAAAAGGCTCGGCTGACGACTGGCAGAATGTCAGTAAATCTAGCAGTGTTCCTTGTGCGCTTGTAGTCGGTAGACTTCGGAAACTTTGTTGCTTATGAGGAACAATCATGGGGCTGGATGATGCCTTGATCTTCACCCGGGTGGTCGAGTGCCATAGCTTCACCCAGGCAGCGCTTGGGCTGAGCATGCAAAAGTCGACAGTCAGTCGGCGGATTGCCTTGCTGGAGGAGCGTCTGGGGGTGCGTTTGCTCAATCGCACCACCCGCAAACTGCGCCTCACCGAGGTGGGGCAGGCTTACTACGAGCGTTGCCGGCAAATCATGCTGGATTTTGCCGAGGCCGAGCAGGCGGTCATGCAGTTGCAGTTGCAGCCATCCGGTTTGCTGCGGATCACTGCGCCGATTGAATTTGGCCAGTTGTTTCTGGGGCGGGTGCTGGGGGCCTTTATGCGCGAATACCCAGAGAT
>JAURXE010000382.1 GCA_030654635.1 Pseudomonas sp. | reverse complement strand
GAATCGCTTCGGCCAGCCAGGTCAGGTAGTCGCTGACCTTCATCAGCGGCAGGGTGCCGGCAATTTCCGAGGCGGCCACCCGCAAACGGTGGGCCAGTTTGAAGTTACGCAACGCCTCCATCTGCTGCTCCAGATCGTCCTCGGGAATGCGCATCAACCGCTCGCGCAACTCGGCGGCCAGCTCCGGTGCCAAGGGTGGCTTAAACAGGCGGCCCTCGTTGAGCAGCTCATCGAGCAATAAAGGAAAGCGGGTGATCTGCTCGGCGATCCACGGGCTGGCCGCACAGAGGCGCAACAAGCGTAGCAGGGCGGTGGGGTTTTCAGTCAGCAACAATAAATATGCCGAACGACGCACCACCGCCTCGACCAAGGGCAGCACCCGCTCGAGCACCAGATCCGGCTGATCGTGCTCCACCGCCTGGGCCAACAAACGCGGAATAAAAGCATCCAGACGCTCGAGGCCGAGGCGCTGCATGGCCCGCACATGGCCGCCGCTGCGCAACCCCACCAAGCGCTGCAAGGTGCTCTGCGGATCAATAAAGCCGGCTTCGCTGAGCTGATGGCAAGCGCCGGCGTCATCCAGGGAGTGTTCCCACAACGGCAACCATTCGGCGCCGACGCAGGCCACGGCCTCTACCCCCTCGACTTCATCCGGGTCGGCAATCACCTGGCGAAAGTGCCAATCGACCCGGCCACGCCAGTACAGCAACTGCTGGTGGAAACTCGGCCAGTCGGCAAAGCCCATGATAAAGGCCACCCGCTCGCGGTCCGCCGCGCCGTCCGGCAGCATCTGGGTCTGGCGGTCGGCCAGCGCCTGCAAGGCGTGCTCGGTGTAGCGCAAAAACTCGTAGCCCTCGCGCAACTCGCCGACCACCGCCGGCGGCAAATAGCCCTGGCCTTCCAGCACGCTCAAGACCTTGAGCAGCGGCCGATGCTGCAAGCTAAGGTCGCGACCGCCGTGGATCAGCTGAAACGCCTGGGCGATAAACTCCACCTCGCGAATGCCGCCGGAACCCAGCTTGATATTGTCGGCCATGCCCTTGCGCCGCACTTCCTGCTGAATCAGCTGCTTCATCGCCCGCAGCGCTTCGAAGGCGGAAAAATCCAAATAACGCCGGTAGACGAAGGGCAGCAACATCTCCAGCAACAGCTTGCCGGCCTGCTGGTCGCCGGCCACCACCCGCGCCTTGATCATCGCGTAGCGTTCCCAGTCGCGGCCCTGATCCTGGTAGTACTGCTCCAGCGCATTAAAGCTCAGCACCAGCGCACCGCCGGTGCCGTAAGGGCGCAGGCGCATATCCACGCGAAACACGAAACCGTCGACGGTAATAGCATCCAGAGCCTTGATCAGCCGCTGACCGAGGCGAATGAAGAACTCCTGGTTATCCAGCGGGCGCTTGACCCCCTGGGTTTCGCCGCCCTCCGGATAGGCAAATATCAGGTCGATGTCGGAGGACAGGTTCAGCTCATGGGCGCCGAGCTTGCCCATGCCCAGCACCACCATCTGCTGCGGCGCGCCGCTGCGGGCACCAATGGGCGTGCCGAACTGCTCGCAATGCCGGGGGTACAGCCAGGCATAGGCCAGATCGATACAGGCCTCGGCCAGCGCCGACAGATCGCCGCAGGCCTCGCGCAAATCCGCCAGGCGATTGACCTCGCGCCAGATAATCCGCAGCTGCTGACGATTGCGCAGGCGACGTAAACAGCGGCCCAGCGCCTCCTCATCAGCGCACTCGGTCACGGCGGCCTGCAACTGCTCGCGCAATTCGTTCGGCGCCAAGCTGCGTTCCAGCTCGCCGGAGTCGGCCAGGGCCAACAGCATCAGCGGGTCGCGGCTGGCCTGCTCGCTGACAAATTCACTGGCCGCCAAAGCCCGGGTAAACGCCGCCTGGCGTGCGGCCGGCCAGGCCTGCCAGCGCGCCAGCGCGTCAGCCTCAAGCGCCGACACCGCCGCCAACCAGGTGGTCTCGGCCAAGGCCAGACTGGCGTGCAAAGTGGCAGGCAGGTGGATCAGCGACGGCAAACTCATGGTCTATCCTTTTGGCAAGTGTGCTCAAGCTTGGCGGGCCCAGCAGCCTGTCGGACTTAGGCGTCCGTAGCGAGGGAAAGACCGGCTTGAGGCAGTTTTTGTGCTCTTTTGAGGCGAATAGTCGCTCTCTTTAACGAAAGAGAG
>JAURXE010000381.1 GCA_030654635.1 Pseudomonas sp. | reverse complement strand
GCCTTTGGTGGTCGCGTGCTGGGCGACGACAAACCCAAGTACCTGAACTCACCGGAGACTTCGGTATTTCATAAAGGCCAAGAGCTTTATGGCCTGTATGAGGCGCGCCAGAGCAATCGCAACCTCGACGAGATCATGGTGGTCGAAGGCTACATGGACGTCATCGCCCTAGCCCAACAAGGCCTGCGCAACGCCGTGGCCACGCTCGGCACCGCCACCAGCGAGGAACACCTCAAGCGCTTGTTTCGCATCGTGCCCAGCGTATTATTTTGCTTCGACGGCGACCAAGCCGGGCGCAAAGCCGCCTGGCGCGCCCTTGAAGCCACCCTGCCGAGTCTGCAAGACGGCCGTCGTGCGCGTTTTTTGTTTCTGCCCGAAGGCGAAGATCCCGACACCCTAGTGCGCAGCGAAGGCACCGAGGCGTTTCAGGCGCGCATCAACCAGCAAGCCCAGCCGCTGGCCGATTATTTCTTCCAGCAGCTCTGCCAAGAGGCCGACCCGCGCTCAATGGAAGGCAAGGCGCACCTCGCCACCTTGGCCGCCCCACTGATCGACAAAGTCCCCGGCGCCAACCTGCGCACCCTGATGCGCCAACGCCTGAGCGAAATCACCGGCCTCAACAGCAATAACAGCGACCCGATCAGCCACAACCCAGCACCACCAGCGCCCGCCGACTACCCGCCACAGATCAATTACGACGCGCCGTCCGACTACGGCGACATGGCCGATATTGCCGACTACGCCGATTACATCGAAACACCAGCCGCCAGCGGCTACGGCCAGCAAAACAGCTGGAAAAAAACCGAAGGCAAGACCTGGAACAAAGACAAAAACTGGAAAAGAGGCGGCAATGACGACGCCCCGCGCGGGCCGCGCAAAGCCGTTAACGTCGAATCACCGACCCTGACCGCCCTACGCACCCTGCTGCATCACCCGCAACTGGCGCAAAAAGTCGAAGATGCCAGCCACTTCGCCGCCGAAGACGACACCTATGCCCAGTTGCTGGTCGCCCTGCTTGAAGCCCTGCAAAAGAATCCAAAACTACGCAGCCTGCAGCTGATTGCCCGCTGGCACGGCACCGACCAGGGCCGCCTGCTGCGCGCACTGGCGGAAAAGGAATGGCTGATTTCAGCCGACAACCTTGAACAACAGTTTTTCGACACTATAACTAGTCTTGCAGCCCGTCAGCGCGAACACATTCTCGAGCGCCTACTGCGCAAAGCGCGCGAAGGCGAACTCAGTACCGAAGATAAAGAGCAGTTACGCGACCTACTAAGCCGCAATACGCCAGCAATAGTCCCAACTACAACTGGCGCATAAGGCCGTTTCACGGGTATAATCCGCGGCTTGTTTTTTGCCCGCCAAGACCTTCAATGGATAGGGTGTTATGTCCGGAAAAGCGCAACAACAGTCCCGCCTAAAAGATTTGATCAGTCGTGGTCGTGAGCAGGGTTACCTGACTTACGCGGACGTCAACGACCACCTGCCGGAAGAAATTTCCGATCCAGAACAGGTCGAAGACATCATCCGCATGATCAACGACATGGGGATCAAGGTTTTCGAAACCGCTCCTGATGCAGATGCCCTGCTATTAGCCGAAGCCGATACCGATGAAGCCGCCGCCGAAGAAGCCGCCGCTGCGCTGGCATCGGTCGAAAGCGACATTGGCCGCACTACCGATCCCGTGCGCATGTATATGCGCGAAATGGGCACCGTAGAGCTCCTCACCCGCGAAGGCGAAATTGTAATCGCCAAACGCATCGAGGAAGGCATCCGCGAAGTCATGGGCGCTATTGCCCACTTCCCTGGCACCGTCGCCGGCGTACTCGCCGAATACGACCGTGTCAGCGTTGAAGGCGGCAAGCTCACCGACCTCTTTATCGGCTATATCGATCCCGATGACGGCAGCGTTCCCGCCGAAGTCGCGCCCGTAGCGCCAGTCGTCCCAGAAGAAAAAGCTGAAGACGAAGAAGACGACGGCAAAGAAAAAGCCGCCGAAGAGGAAGAGGAAGAAGTCGAGACCGGCCCAGATCCAGAAGTCGCCCGCCAGCGTTTCGGCGCCGTACTGGAGCAGCTGGAAAAGTCCAAAAAGGTTTTGAAGAAACACGGTCGCAGCAGCAAGCAAGGCATTGCCGAGCTGGCTCTACTGGCTGAGCTGTTCATGCCGATCAAGCTGATTCCAAAGCAATTCGAAGTGCTGGTGGTACGGGTTCGCGGCGCTCTGGAAGCTATTCGCGCCCAAGAACGCGCCATCATGCAGCTCTGCGTGCGTGATGCGCGGATGCCGCGCGCCGATTTCCTGCGCCTGTTCCCCGGCCACGAAATCGACGAAAGCTGGAGCGAGGCGCTGGCCAAAGGCAAAAGCAAATACGCTGAAGCCATCGGCCGCCTGCAACCGGACATCCAACGCTGCCAGCAAAAGCTGATCGCCCTGGAAGCCGACTGCAGCCTGACCATCGCCGAAATCAAAGACATCAACCGCCGCATGTCGATCGGTGAGGCCAAGGCCCGCCGCGCGAAGAAGGAAATGGTTGAGGCGAATTTGCGCCTGGTGATCTCGATCGCCAAGAAGTACACCAACCGCGGCCTACAGTTTCTCGATCTGATTCAGGAAGGCAACATCGGCCTGATGAAG
>JAURXE010000379.1 GCA_030654635.1 Pseudomonas sp. | reverse complement strand
AAAAACTGCTGGGGCTGCGACTGCGGCCCGGCGATATCGAACTCGGCCAGATCCAGCGCCGCGCCATTCAAACGCAGCAAGCTGGTTTGCGCACCCTGCTGGGCCAGCAGCACTTCGGCCTTTGCCGGCAGCGCCAGCTCGGCGTGCCCGGCGCTGTCGGTCTGGCCCTCGACCAGCAGCCGGCCTTCGCCATCGAGCAGTTGCAACTGCACCTTGGCCAGGGCTTTGCCGCCTTCCAGCGCCTGGGTAAACACATCCAGACGCTGCTGGTAACGGTGCGCCGACAGGCCGATGTCACTGAGGGTGAACAGAGTCGCCGGAGTCGAGTAGTTGTAGCTGCCGGCCTGGCGCATCACCGCTAGGTACACGCCGGGCTGCTTGAAAGGTTCCAGGCCGGTGATCTGCAACAACAGGGTTTCCCGGGTGTTGCGCGCCGGGTTCAGATCGAAGCGGCCGCCGTAGACCAGATCGGCCATCGGCAGCAATTCGTCGGCCACGTAGTATTCAAGGCTGGTACGCCGCTCCCACTGGCTGAGAAAAGCCGGCAAGGCCTGCGGCTTGATGCGGAAGAACTCGACGTTGACCTTATCGACATTCAGGGCGATCACCGGCAGGCCTTCGGCCAGGCGGGTCGGTAGCAGCGAACCGCGACTGGCGAAGCCGACGCTGGCTTGCAGGTCACGGGTTTCCAGCTGACTGATGTGCTCTTTGGCCAGGCTTGCGGCATTCACCCCACGCAGGCCGGCATCCACCGTCAGCACCAGTTTGCGCTGTGGTTCAAGATGGCGCAGACGCAGCTCCATCAGATTGTCCGCCAGCTCCCAGGCGCCATCGACCTTGCCATTTTTACTGTCGACCAGATGCAGCTTGCTGGCGAAGTCCTGCTCGGGATCGAGCGGCACGCCGAAGGTTACCGACAGCGCGCTGGCGCCATCCAGCTGCACCTCGGACACATCCACCACCTCCAGCGGCTTGCCGGCGTAGCGCTGGGCCAGGGCGCCGAGATCCTGCTGCGGGCTGGCCGGCACTGTTTGCACGGCGGGCGTGGCCGCGGGCTCGGGGGTGGAGGAATCACAAGCACTGAGCAGGCTCAACAGCAGAGCCAGAAGCAATCCATTCTTCGCCATTGCGGCATCTCACAGAGGGGGACGGTGGGCCAACACTATAGCCGAGGCGCGCCTTGACTTGGCAGTCGCGCATACGCAAACAGCGACTCGCGCACAGCCGCCCGCGAGCGGCTTACCCCGGGGCTGCCCCGGGCGATTCGCCCGGCAATCAGGGCGCATAACCGAGCGCAGTAGTTTTCACCTGACCTGTATAGTTCCGTGCTGTTCTGGAGTTTTGTATGTCTTGGTTACTCGATGCCTGGCGGCATCGCTCCACCCACCAACGGGTCTGGGCGCTGGCCGCCCCAATGCTGCTGTGCAATTTATCGGTGCCGCTGGTGACCCTGGTGGACAGTGCCGTGGTCGGCCATTTACCCGAGGCCCAGCAACTGGCGGCGGTGGCGATTGGTGGCAGTTTGTATGGCCTGCTGGTCGGTTTGATGGGCTTTTTACGGATGGGCACCAGTGGCTTTAGCGCCCAAGCCTGCGGCCGTGGCGACGGTGCACAGCTGCGGCAAACCCTGTTGCAGGGGCTGCTGCTGGCCCTCGGTTGGGCGCTGCTGCTGGGACTGTTGAGCCTGCCGTTCAGCGATCTGGCGCTGAGCTTGATGCAGCCCTCGGCGCAACTGGATGAACTGGCCCGCAGCTACTTCTATATCCGCATGCTGGGCCTGCCGGCAGCGCTGGCCAATTACGCCCTGATTGGCTGGCTGTTGGGCACCCAGAATGCGCGGGCGCCGCTGCTGATCATGTTGGCGACCAACCTGCTGAACGCACTGCTGTCGATCGTCTTTGTGCTGGGCTTGGACTGGGGCGTAAGCGGCGCCGCGCAAGCCGCAGTAGTGGCCGAATACAGCGGCCTGCTGCTCGGCCTCTGGCTGACTCGCCGCGCGCTGCGACAATTTCCCGGCCATGCCAACGGGCGAGCCTTGCGCCACTGGCTGAGCTGGCGGCCACTGTTGGCGCTGAATCGGGACATTTTAATCCGCACCCTGGCGCTGCATCTGGTGTTCTTTTTGCTCACCGTGCAAGGCACGCGCCTGGGCACCAGCACAGTGGCCGCCAATGCCTTGCTGATCAACGGGCTGATGCTCAGCGCTTTTGCCCTGGACGGCTTGGCCAATGCCGTCGAAGCGCTGTGCGGGCACGCCATCGGCGCCCGCGACGGCCTGGCGCTAAAGCGCACTCTGGTGGTCGCGGGCGGCTGGTCGATATTGCTCAGCCTGGTCTTTGCCGTGGCACTGCTGCTGGGCGGACAGCTGTTTATCAATCTGCAAAGCGACATCGCCAGCGTGCGCGCAGTGGCCTACAGCTATGTGCCGTATTTGGCCGCGCTGCCGCTGCTGTCGGTGTGGAGCTACCTGCTCGACGGCTTGTTTATCGGCGCCACCCGCGCCCGCGAAATGCGCGACGCCATGCTATTGGCGGTGGGTTTGAGTTTGCCGCTGGCCTGGTTACTGCGGGACTTGGGCAACCACGGCCTGTGGCTGGCGCTGCTGGCCTTTATGCTGCTGCGCAGCCTGACCCTGGCCGGCTTTGCCTGGCGCTTAACCCGTACCAAGGCCTGGCTGGCAGCTCGCTGAGGAGTGCCTGCGCCGTCACACTCAGGCCGCACTTGACCTTGCCACTATGGCAAGCATGACCCTAAACACCTGCCGCTCAGCCTCTGGAGAAACTCGATGATACGTCGCACCTTCCTGACCCATGCCCTCGGCGTCGGTGGCCTGGCGCTGCTGCCCGGTTGGTTGCGCGCCGCCAGCATGGAACACGACATGGCCGCGATGGGCGACATGCCGGGCATGGACCACAGCCTGCACGCCGCGCCGACCCTGGCCGCCACCGATGCGCTGCCCCGTGGCATGGCCTTGCGTGAGCTGCCGAAGTTGGCCAACCGCAGCAAGCTGCTCGGTGAGTTCAAAGGAGAACTGATTGCCGCACCGACCCAGGTCGAACTACTGGCCGGCCAGCCAACCACCTTTTGGGCCTACAACGGCAGCCTGCCCGGCCCGCTGATCGAGGTGCGTGAAGGCGACCGGGTGCAGATCCGTTTTATCAACCGGCTCAGCCAACCGAGCACCCTGCACTGGCACGGCCTGCCGGTGCCGCCCGAGCAGGACGGCAATCCCCACGACCCGGTGCCGCCGGGTGGCGAGCGCACCTACAGCTTCAACCTGCCCAAAGGCAGCGCCGGCACTTACTGGTATCACCCGCACCCCCACGGCCATACCGCCGAACAGGTGTTTCGCGGCCTGGCCGGCGCCTTTATCGTGCGCGCCGCCGATGATCCATTGGCCGATTTACCCGAGCGGCACTTGCTGATTTCCGACCTCAAGCTGAATGCCGATGGCAGCATCCCCGACAACGACGGCAACGACTGGATGAACGGCCGCGAAGGCCAATTTGTACTGATCAACGGCCAGCATCAGCCGAACATTCAACTCAACGGCCCCGAGCGCTGGCGTATCTGGAATGCCTGCAGCGCCCGCTACCTGAAGCTTAATCTGGGCGGCCAGAGTTTTAGCCTGGTCGGCACCGATGGTGGGCTGATCGAGCAGCCACAGACGCTAAGCGAAATTCTCCTGGCCCCGGCCGAGCGCATCGAACTGATAGTCCAGCCGAGCGCCCAAGGCGGCCAAGTTGCGCTGACGGCCGCCATTTATGACCGCAACAAGATGGGCAACGTCGCAACCGAAAGTGTCATCAGCCTGGCCCAAATCAGCCTGGCCAGCGGCCAAGCCGCCAAGCTGCCGGCTCGACTGCGCAGCATTGCCGATCTCGGCCCGGCCAGCGCACAGCAGCGCGTGGTGTTCAGCGAGACCATGCGCATGGACAACGGCCAGCACCAGATGGATTTCCTGGTCAACGGCAAAGCCTTCGACATGCAGCGCGTCGACCTCACCAGCAAACTCGGCGAGGTGGAACTGTGGGAGATCAACAACGACTCGCA
>JAURXE010000375.1 GCA_030654635.1 Pseudomonas sp. | reverse complement strand
GCAAGTAGCGGTTGAGGCTGCGCGGGCTGATCGCCAGCATCTGCGCCAGCTCGGCTAGGCGCGGCTGCACCCCTTCGGCTTCGCGCAGCATCATCTTCAGCCACTGGCTGTATTCCTTGCTCCGTTGGTCTGGATGGCGTTGGTTGGCCAGCTCGACGCCGTCGCGCGGTGGGCTGCCGGCGGGTTGGCGCAGGGGTTTGTCGAGCAGGGCCGCGGGCAAGCGGCAGCGCACTTCGGGCAAGCCATTGGCGCCGAACTGAAAGCGTGTCGGCCGTAGCCGCGCATAGCGCTCGGCATGCGCCGGCCTGGGCATCGACAGGGAGATCTCCAGCCCCGGTGCCTGCTCGAGCATGGCCATCAAGTCGCTGTGCGTGGACACCGCGAACAACTCTTCCATGGCATACAGGGTCTGCTGGCTGAGCATTGCCGCGGGGCGAATCAGCAGTTCGCCATACTCAGCGTGCCGCTGGTAATGGATGAAAAACCCATTGGTGATCAGCTTGCTGAAGCGCGCCACCAGACGCAGCAGTTGGTCGGCCGTGCGGCATTGGCGCAGCGCCACGCCCAGCGCCGCGTGGTGATCGATGGTGATGTTCTGGCCAAGCTCGAAACCCAGGTCGTCGCGCTGCAGTTCGGCGGCGGCGGCGCACAGCAGGCGATCAAACTCCGGGTAGGTGATGAACTTGCCGGCCAATTGCAGCTTGTTCGCCGGCAGTTGCGCGCGCTCGAGAATGCGCTCCAGGGCGCTGGCGTGCTGGCGTTGCAGGATCGTCAGCAGGGGCGCGACGTAGCGCGACGAGAGGAAGGGTTCATAGAGTGGCATGGGGCTTGGGCAACTCGCTGCGCTGAAGACGATTGGCGTGAAATATAAAGTTTATTGCACGGGCAGTGGGCAGACTTTCGTTCCTTGTGGTCGAGAATTTTCCGCTTCTCTGCCTCTCACTGTAGAGCAATGCCGTGGTGATGGCGGTTGTCGGTCAGCCCGCCAACTGACAGTGCGGCCAGCGCCTGTGGTGCATTGAGCAACTAAGCTTGGCAGTGACTAAACGAGTCGTCGGGCGGGGTTGCTAACGGATCAAACTGGAGTCTTGCATGAAACTATCGCGTTCCTTTAAACCGCTGCGTTCATCCTTGTCGCTGGGTGTGCTGGCGTTCGGTGGCCTGGCCAGCTCCATGGCCGGCGCCGAACAAGCCGCGCTCTTGCCAACCCAAACCGCAGCGAGCAACCCGACCGCGACGGATGGCAAGGCCAGCCAACCTGCGGCACCGAATATCCTGATTATCATGCTCGATGATGCCGGCTTTGCTCAGGCCGACACAGTAGGAGGCGAGATCCACACCCCGACCCTGAGCCGCATTGCGCAAAGCGGGATCAAGTACAACGCCTTTCACGCCACGGCAATCAGTTCGGCGACTCGGGCTTCACTGCTGACCGGGCGCAATCATCACCGGGTTGGCAATGGCACCGTCACTGAAGCGGCGACCGATGACGCCGGCTATACCGGGATCATTCCGCCGACGGCGGCCACCCTGCCGCAGGTGCTGCACGAGCATAACTACAGCAGTGCGGCCTTCGGCAAATGGCACAACACTCCGGCCCATGAAGTCGTAGCCAAGGGCCCGTTCAATCACTGGCCGACCAGTTATGGCTTCGATCATTTCTACGGCTTTATGGGCGGCGAGTCCGATCAGTACAGTCCCCTGCTAGTGAACGACACCACGCTGATCGAGTCGCCCCACGATCCGAAATATCACTTCACCGAAGACATCGCACAAAAAGCCATTGAGTGGATCGATCAGCACCAGGCGACCCAGCCGGACAAGCCTTTCTTCGTCTACTGGACGCCGGGCGCCGTGCATGCGCCGCATCAGGTATTCCAAGAGTGGACGGACAAATATAAAGGCAAGTTTGACAGCGGTTGGGATGCTTACCGTCAGCGGGCCTTCGAGCGCCAGAAGGCGCTGGGCTGGATTCCGGCGGACACCAAGCTCTCGCCGCGGCCTGCCGAGCTGCCAGCCTGGGACAGCCTGAGTGCTGAAGAGCAGAAGTTCCAGGCGCGACTGATGGAGGTCTATGCCGGCTTTCTCGAACACACCGACACCCAGGCCGGCAAGATTGTCGATGAGCTGGAGCGCCTCGGTGTGCGTGACAACACCCTGATTTTTTACGTGCTCTCCGACAACGGTGCCTCGGCGGAAGGCATGCAGGGTTCCATCAGTTCCCTGGTGGGCTTGAACGGCATCCAGACCACGCCCCAAGAGCAAATGGCAGCCCTGGATAAAATCGGTGGGCTGGCGGCCTTGGGCGGGCCGAAAGTCGAAGAACATTACAATGCCGCCTGGGCCTGGGCGGGGATGAGTCCCTTCGTCGGTACCAAATTGGTGGCCGGTTATTTCGGCGGGACGCGCACGCCCATGGCGGTGTCCTGGCCCAAGCAGATCAAACCGGATGCGACGGTGCGCGGGCAGTTTCACCACGTCAACGACATCGCCCCGACCATCTATGACGTTATTGGAATCACCCCGCCTGCCGAGTTGAACGGGCAGCCCCAGCTCCCCCTGGATGGCATCAGCCTCGCCTACAGCTTCGATAATGCCGGGGCGGAAAATCGCAAAAAGCAGCAGTACTTCGAAGTCATGGGCAGCCGCGCCGAATACGCCGACGGCTGGGTCGCGGCGGTGCTCGGCCCGCGCAAACCCTGGGTGGCGGACCAGACCGGGCTGGTGTCTTTTGCCGGCAAGCTGGCCATAGTGCTTAACCAGAACTGGATCGGCGATTATTTCGGTTGGCTGAAATGGAAGCCCGAAGACGACCAGTGGGCGCTGTATGACCTCAATAATGACTTTGGCCAAGCCGAGGATGTTGCTGCGGCCCACCCGGAAAAACTCGCAGAGCTGAAAGACAAATTTGATCAGGATGCCAAGGCCAATCATGTCTACCCGATTGGCGTCAGCTTCGACATGCTGGTGCGTCCGCGCCACTACGACGATCAGGCGCAATGGCACCTGCCCGGCAGTGCTTCGCGCATCCCGGAATTCGCCGCGCCGAATATCAAGTCGCACAACAACCGGGTCACCGTCGATGCCGAGCTGCCGGCCAATGCCAATGGCGTGCTGTTTGCCCTGGGCGGTATCGGCGGCGGCATCAGCCTGTACCTGCAAGATGGCCGGCTGACCTATGAGTACAACGGCTTTGGCATGGTGCGCACCAAGCTGCAGGCGTCGGAACCGCTGCCGGCCGGTCGTGCGCAAATTGCCGTCGAACTGAACATGTCGTCGCGCCGGCGTGGTGTACCGGCCGATGTCAGCTTGTCGGTCAATGGCGTGCAGGTCGCCGAGAACACCGTGCCCTTCACCGCGCCCATTGCCTTCAGTGCCACCGAGACCCTGGATGTCGGGCTCGACCGGGGCGCACCGGTGTCGCTCGACTACTTCGACCAGGCTCCGTTCGCCTTTAACGGTGTGATCAATGATGTGCATATTCAGTACATGCCATAACTCGGCGCGTGTGAAAACGCAGTGAGCCAAGGGGCGGCGTGGGGTGACCACGCCGCCTTTTTGGCCTGAGACACAGGAGCTTTGATGATGAGTGACAGCCCGGCTGAGCAACAAGGTCTGCACCTGATGGCCAAGCCCGTTGGGCCGATTTGCAACCTGGATTGCGACTACTGTTTCTACCTGGAAAAAGAGGCCATGTACCCGCCGCGGGAAAAATTTCGCATGACCGATGAGGTCTTGCGCGCCTACGTGCAAGGCTACATCGCGGCGCAATCCACGCCTGAGGTCGAGTTCACCTGGCAGGGTGGCGAGCCGACCCTGTTGGGGGTCGAGTTCTTCCAGCGTGCAGTGAGTTACCAGCGCGAATATGCCGGCGCTAAAACCATCCGCAACAGTCTGCAAACCAACGGCACCTTGCTGGACGAGCAGTGGTGCGAGTTTCTGGCCGCCGAAGACTTCACCGTTGGCATCAGCATCGATGGCCCGCAGGCCATCCACGATTTGCACCGCCCCGACAAACAGGGTCGCTCCAGTTTTGACTCGGTCATGGGAGGGCTGCAGCTGCTGCGCCAGCATCGGGTGCAGTTCAATGTGCTGGTCACCGTGAGCCGGCAGAGCACGGCCCATGGTCTGGAAATCTACCGCTTCCTCAAAGCCGCGGGGGTGCGGTTTATCCAGTTCAATCCGGTGGTCGAACGCCTGCCGACGTCGGCCGAGCAAGTGATTCATTTGCATTTCGCCCAGCCACCGGGCTTGTCGCTTGGGCAGCCTTCAGCGCTCGACGAACTACCGCCCAGCGCGGCCGCCGTCAGCCCGCAAAGTGTCGAGCGCGAGGCCTATGGGGATTTTCTGATCGCGGTGTTCGATGAGTGGGTGCGCAATGATGTCGGCACTGTGCATGTGATGAATTTCGAATGGGCCTTGGCTTCTTGGTTGCAACTGCCGGCCAGCGTTTGCCTGTTTGCGCCGCGCTGTGGAAAGGCGCTGATTGTTGAGCACAGTGGCGAGGTGTATTCGTGCGATCACTTTATGTACCCCGACTATCGCCTGGGCAATATCGTCGAGGATGATCTCTCGTCGCTGGCCGCCAGTGCGGTGCAGCAGGCTTTTGGCGCGGCCAAAGAAACCACGCTGCCAGGCTATTGCCAGCGTTGTCCCTATCTCTTTGCCTGCCATGGCGAATGCCCGAAAAACCGCTTCACCCGCACCCCCGACGGCGAAGCGGGCTTGAACTACCTGTGCCCCAGTTATAAGAAATATTTTGCCCACATCACCGAAGCCATGAATGCCCTGGGGCAGATCGTCAGCCAGGGTTTTGCGGCCTCGACCATCATGGACGCCTATAAAGGGCCGTTGCTGTTGAAGCGCTAGTGGCCGGAGAGCAGGTCGCGTGCAAACTGCCACGCTCGGTTATAGAACCGAGCGTGGTTGTTCTGTGGTTTGCGAAGCTCCGGCAGGGGCGCCGCTCCGTCGCTGAGCCTAATCCCGTGCTTGAGCGGCGGTCTTGGCCATCGCCGCACGCTCTTCTGGCGTTACCTGCTCAGGTTCGAGGTTGAAGCTGAGCTTGTTGATCTCGCCCGTGAAGGCGAACGGCACATCGTAGCGATACTCCAGCAGGGCGACGCCGGTGCGGGTGTCCTGACCGACATCGAAGGTTTCATCTTCGGGGAAGGTGATCGGCGTGGAGTTCTCCATGCTGTTGCGGGCCACCTCCTTGCCGTCCACGCTGAGTACCCCGGTGCCGCCTTTGCCCAGGCCCGGTTCTTTGGAGGTGAACTCGAAGACGATGCTGTGCTTGCCGGCGTCCAGCTCAGGGCCGGCCCACACGGTGCGTTTGAGGTTGAGCAGGTTGTAGAGGAACACCGGTTTGCTGCGGCGAATGTCCAGCACACCCTTACTCAAAAACAGCCCATAGCCGCCAAAGCGTCCGCCGTCGGTGACTATCATGCCCTCGGCGCCGCCCTCGGGGATGGTGACCTCGGCGCTGATGCGGTACGACTTGTTGAGGATGCTCGGTGCGCCGCTGTTTGGCACGCCGGTCAGTACCCCTGAGTAGTTGAAGACCTTGCGTCCCCCGGTGAGGTTTGGCTTGGGCGCATTCCAGCGAGTCAGCGAGCTGTTGTCGAGTGGCAGCACGTCATGCTTGGCCGCCTCGGCGTAGAACAGTTCCTGCATCTGCTTGAGTTTGTCCGGCATCTTGGTCGCCAGGTCGTCGAACTCGGTCGGGTCCTCGGCCACGTTGTAGAGTTCCCACTGGTAGCCGCTGATGACATCGGGCGCCGGTTTGCTGCTCAGTTCCCACGGCAAGGTCGCCGGGGTCGTGGCCGCCAGCCAGCCGTCATGGTAGATGGCGCGGTTGCCGAGCATCTCGAAGTACTGGGTGCTGTGCTGCGTCGGGCTGGAGGCATTGGCCTTGTCCCAGGTGTAGGTCAGGCTCACGCCGTCCATGGGCCGTTGCTGGACGCCGGTAAGGGTTTGCGGTGCGGGAATTCCGCTGGCTTCAAGGACAGTCGGCACTATGTCGATCAGGTGGTGAAACTGCCGGCGAATGCCGCCGACGTCATTGATGTGGCCGGGCCAGGAGATGGCCATGCCTTGTGAGGTGCCGCCGTAATGCGAGGCCACTTGCTTGGTCCACTTGAAGGGTGTGTCCAGGGCCCAGGCCCAGGGCGCCGCAAAGTGCGGGAAGGTCTTGTCCGAGCCCCAGAACGGATACCAGGCGAACTGGGCATCGACCGGCACGGCAACCCCATTGAAGGTGGTGAATTCGTTCGGGGTGCCGTTGAGCATGCCTTCGGGGCTCGCCCCGTTGTCGCCGGCGATGTAGATGATCAGCGTGTTGTCGAGCTGGCCAAGGTCCTCGACCGCCTGAATCACCCGGCCGATCTCATGGTCGGTGTAGGCCAGGTAGGCGCCAAATACGTCGGCTTGCTTGATAAAGAGTTTCTTCTCCTTCCAGCCAAGGGAGTCCCACTCGGGCAGCTCTTTCGGCCAGGGGGTCAGCTTGGCTTCGGGGGGCATGATGCCCAGGCGTTGCTGATTGGCGAAGATGGTTTCGCGCAGCTTGTTCCAGCCTTGGTCGAACAGGTGCAGGGCGCCGATCTTGTCGATCCACTCGGGCGTCGGATGATGGGGGGAGTGGGTGCCGCCCGGCGCGTAATAGACCAGGAACGGCTTGTCGGGCGCGATCGCCTTGATCTGCTTCATGTACTGGATGGCTTCGTCGGCCATGGCCGTGGTCAGGTTCCAGCCTGGCTTGCCCTCGAAGGGGTAGATGGCCGTCGTATTGCGGTACAGGTTGGGTTGCCACTGGCTGGCATCGCCGCCGACGAAACCGTAGAAATAATCGAAGCCCATGCCGTTCGGCCACTGGTCGAAAGGGCCGGCCTGAGTCGATTGGTAGAAGGGCGTGTTGTGGTTCTTGCCGAACCAGGAGGTGGCGTAGCCGTTGTCCTTCAGGATCGCCCCGAGGGTGCCGGTTTCCTTGCGGATCACCGAGTTGTAGCCGGGGAAACCGGTGGCGATTTCGCCCACCACACCGAAGCCGGCCACATGGTGGTTGCGCCCGGTAATCAAGGCCGCCCGCGAGGGCGAGCAGAGCGAGGTGGAGTGGAAGTTGGTGTAACGCAGGCCAGCCTTGGCAATCCGATCCAGCGCCGGCGTCGGCACCACGCCGCCGAAGGTGCCCGGTGCGCCAAAGCCGCTATCGTCGGTCATTATCAGCAGCACATTGGGTGCGCCTTTGGGCGGCACGATGCGCGGTGCCCACCAGGCGGTCGAGTCGGCGGCCTTTTGCTTGATCACCCCGCCGAAAGCGGGCTCCGGCGTTGGCAGTTGTTGTGCATCGGCGGTGCTGGTGGCGTTGGCCGAACCCAGTTCACCGGTGACTTGCTGCGCGCTGCTGGCGCTGGAACTGAACGTCAAGACGGCCGTTGATAGTGCGAGGCTCGCGATCAGGTTGAACGTTTTCATACCAGACTTCTCCTTGTTGACTGGGTTTGCGCGGCCAACCTTTCCTACGCCGGGAAAAGCTGCGCCACGCCTTGTTCGATGCTCAGATAAATCCCTGACGGTGGTGGCCTTGCTGGGTCGCTGGGAGCCCGGCGTCCTGGCGTCGACTACGGATGTTTATTACAGGCGGCAATCACCAATTCGGCAAAGCGTAGCGGGTCGTCCTCTTGAATAAAATGCCCGCCATGCAGCGTGCAGTGCTCCTGGCCCTGAGCCCCCGGAACTGCGCGAACGAAGTATTGGTTCCAGCCGCGGGTGACCGGGTCGCCATCGCTGAAGCAAGTAATGAACGGCTTTTGCCATTGTCGATAGACCGCCCAAGCAGCACGGTTTTTCGCCGCCTCCGGGTCGTCGTAAAGCACCGGCACCAGTGCAGGGTAGATGCGCGCTGCGGCCTTGAAGCTTTCGGCGGGGAACGGCGCGTCGTAGGCGGCGATTTCGGCTGGGGTCAGTTTGCGTTTGGTGCCAAATTGCAGAATGCGGCCGATGGGAAACCAGGGGCTCAAGCGGGCAAATTTTTCCCAGAGGCGCCAGGTCAGCGACATTTTTTCTGCGCCGGTGGGCAGGCCGCCGTTGGACAGTATTACCCGGGCAAAACGCTCGGGACTTTCCGCCGCCAGACGCAAGCCGATCAGCGAGCCCCAGTCTTGGCAGACCAGGGTGATATCGCGTAAATCGAGTGCTTCGATCCACTCGCGCAGCCACGCCACTTGCCCGGAAAAGCTGTAGTCGCTGCGTTGCGCCGGTTTGTCGGATTTGCCAAAGCCGATCAAATCTGGCGCCAGCACGCGCAGCCCGGCTGCGGCCACCGGTGGAATCATAAACCGGTAAAGAAACGACCAGCTCGGTTCGCCGTGTAGCATCAATACCAGCTTGCCGTCGCGCGGGCCTTCATCCACGTAATGCAGGCGCAGCGCCGTCCCGACTTCAAGGTAGT
The DNA here is from genome assembly GCA_030654635.1 of Pseudomonas sp. Lineage (GTDB taxonomy): Bacteria > Pseudomonadota > Gammaproteobacteria > Pseudomonadales > Pseudomonadaceae > Aquipseudomonas. Next base: position 3,505 of record JAURXE010000375.1, on the reverse strand, counting down.
GCGCAGCAAATGGGTAATCGGGCAGGTTGGCAAAGCATGCATCGGGGGTGCGCAACACCTTCATCGTCAGTTCCTTTTGGCGTTCAGCCAGTAAGTTGGGAAGTGCTCCGAGCATTAGCTGAGGACGCTCCCCCTGAAGAGACTCATCAGTGGCGTGTTTCGACTCAGCAAGAACTCCTGGGGGGATATTCAAGCCGGAAACGTGGCGCATGGCTAGGCCACCGGGGGAGGGCCTGCGCCGGAAATTCAGGGTGTTTACGACCGCCAAGATCGCCTGCTCGCGGGATTGGATCGGCCCCCTTGCTCGCCGCTCAGCCCAGATTATTCGCGGCTTTGCGCGTGATTCAGGGCCGGCAGATTTGTGCCGTTAGCGCAGCGCGAATAGGGCCGCCGAGTGGCCGCTGGCGCTAAATACGAATGGCGTGAAATATAAAGTTTCTGTTGGTGCCTGGCGGCAAACTTTCGACACTTTCTGCTCAGGGCTAGCCGGCTCTTTGCGTCTCATTGTCGAGGAGTGCCGTCATGAAGGCTGTTGTTTGTCAGAACGCTGAACTCAGCTTGGTTGAGTTACCCGAGCCGGTTCCCGGCCCGGGGCAGGTGTTGGTCGAGGTGCTGCGCTGCGGCATTTGCGGCTCCGATCTGCACATGCGTCACCAGTGCGATCCGATGAAAGCGCTGCTGGAGAAAGTCGGCTTTGGCAAGCAGCTGCCGTCCAGCAATCAGCCCTTCGTATTCGGCCATGAGCTGTGCTGCGAAGTGCTCGAATACGGCCCCGGCTGCGAACAGAAACTCAAGCCCGGTACCCGGGTGGTGGCCCAGCCGGTGCTGCGCATCGGCGGCGATATCCATCTGGCCGGGCTGTCACCGATTGCCACCGGCGGTTATGCCGAACGCATGCTGTTGCAGGAGTCGGCGCTGGTGCCGGTGCCCAACGGCCTGTCCGCCGACATGGCGGCGCTGACCGAGCCGATGGCGGTGGCCTGGCACGCGGTACGCCGCAGCGAAATCGCCCGCAAGGATGTGGCCATAGTGGTCGGCTGTGGCCCGGTTGGTCTGGCGGTGATCTGCCTGCTCAAGGCGCAGGGCGTCGGCACCGTGGTGGCCAGCGATTTCTCCGCCGGCCGGCGCGCCCTGGCCCAGCGTTGCGGCGCCGATATCGTCATCGATCCCAAGCAAGGCTCGCCGTTTGTCGAGCGTCCCAACGAGGGCTTTATCCGTGACCTGCCGGCGCTCTTGGAACTGTCGGTCGGCACCCGCGAGAAGCTCGGCAAGCTGCCGATTCCCTGGCATCTGGCCTGGCGGCTGGCCGAGAAACTCGGCGCCGGGGCGCCCAAGCGGCCGGTGATTTTCGAGTGCGTCGGGGTGCCCGGCATCGTTCAGCAGATCATCGATGGCGCGCCGTTGCTGTCCCGGGTGGTGGTGGCCGGGGTGTGCATGCAGGTCGACCGTTACGAGCCGGCGCTGGCCATCCACAAGGAGATCGACCTGCGCTTCGTGTTCGGCCACTCGCCGCTTGAGTACCGCGACACCCTGCACCTGATCGCCGAGGGCAAGGTCAATTGCGCGCCGATGCTGACCGGCATCGTCGGGCTGGATGGGGTGGCCAATGCCTTCGAGGCGCTCAAGGACCCGGAGCTGCACGCCAAGATTCTTATCGATCCGCGGCGCTTGGCCGCGCAGCCGGTGCCGGTATGAGAGAGGGCGCTGAGATGAACTTCCCCCGTAAATTGCTGCGGGTAAATGGCGTCGAACTGAACGTGATCGACGTCGGCGAAGGCGAGCCGGTGCTGTTACTGCATGGCTTCCCGGACACCCACGCGGTGTGGCGTGAGCAGATCCCGGCGCTGGTCGCGGCTGGCTACCGGGTGATCGCCCCGGACACACGCGGTTGTGGCGACAGTCAGTTGCTGGTGCGGGTGGCCGATTACCAGATCAAGCACCTGATCGCCGATCTAGTGGCACTACTGGATGTGCTGGGCCTGGCCAAGGTCAAGCTGGTCGCCCACGACTGGGGTGCGGTGATCGGCTGGCAGTTGGTCATGGCCCACCCGCAGCGCATCGAGCGTTATGTGGCCCTGTCGGTCGGCCATCCGAGTGCCTATGGCAGCGGAGGCCTGGTGCAAAAACTCAAGGGTTACTACGTGCTGCTGTTTCAGCTGCGCGGCTTCGCCGAATGGCTGTTGCGTTTGGGTAACTGGAAGGTCTTTGGTCTGTTCACCGGCTTCCCGCAAGAACTGCCGCACTGGCGCAAGACACTTTCCCGGCCGGGTCGGCTGACCGCCGGGATCAATTATTACCGGGCTAATTTGCAGCTGATTCTGCCGCGCACCTATCCGCGCGTCAGCGTGCCGGTGACCGGCATCTTCAGCGATGGCGACCGTTTTCTCACCGAGCGGCAGATGCTCGCCAGCGCCGCTTATTGCGACACGGGCTTTCGCTACCAGCGGGTCAACGGCGCCAACCACTGGCTGCAGCTGGATGCGCCAGAGCAAGTCACCCCACTCATTCTCGCGGCACTGGCTTAATCAGGAACTCTCACCATGAAATTCTATAAAGCTGAATTTATCCTGGGCAGCATTTTGCTCGGTCTGTTTCTCGCGGTGTGTTACTGGCAGGCACCCGGCCATGTGCTGAGCCAGGCCGAGATCGATACCTACGTGCAGCGCATCGACCAGCTGGCGCCGCTGCCGGCCGCAGACAAGGCCGTATTTATCGCCGACCTGCGCACCTGGGGTGCCGCCGACGACGGTGAGCCGGTGTATATGTTCAACCTGATGCGTTACCACCCGCAGTTGCAGCCCTTGCCGGGCACCCAGGTCAAGGGCGCCACGCCGGAGGAAACTAATAGTCTCTATGAACAGATGACCATGGGCATTGCCTTGGTGGCCGGCGTACAGATGCCGGTGGCCAGCAATGTGCAGGGCGTGCGCCAAGGGCCGACGCCAAGCACCAACCTGCTGGGGCATGCCAAGGATGCCGACAACTGGAGCCGTCTGCTGGTGGTGCGCTACCCCAGTCGCCAGGCTTTTTTTGAGCTGGTGAGCAACCCCGACTACCTGACCAAGATGATGCCCTACAAGTTCGCCGCGCTGCATGTCGACCTGGTGCCCACCGACGGCGCGGCCATCACCCCGGACGTGCGCCTGCTGCTGGGTTTTGCCAGCCTGATCATCCTGTTGGCGTTCGGCTGGCTGCGCGCCGCGCGCCGCCGTTAAACATTCACGCTCGCCCAATCGGAGCCACCCATGACCAACGCCACCCTCTATTCGACCGGCCTGGACCAGTGCCAGGCCAACTTCACCGCCTTGTCGCCGCTGTCTTTCCTGGCCCGCGCGGCCCATGTTTACCCTGAGCGCACGGCAGTGATCTACGGTGCGATTGAGTACTCCTGGGCCAGCACCTATGAGCGCTGTCGGCGCCTGGCTTCGGCGCTCTCGCAGCACGGCGTGCAGCGCGGCGATACCGTCGCGGTGTTGTTGCCCAATGTGCCGGCCATGTATGAGGC
>JAURXE010000368.1 GCA_030654635.1 Pseudomonas sp. | reverse complement strand
TTTTCTCGATACGGCGCACCAGGGTCGAGGCCAGAATCTGCGGGCCGTAGTCGGCCTCGATCGCGCTCAGGCTCAGGGCAGAGCCTTCGTGGCTGTGGTACTGGCCGTCGACCACCTTGATCAGTTTCATCAGCACGGCCAGCCCGGCGAGGGTTTCCTGGCGGCTGTGACTGTCCATCGACTCTATGACAGTGCGCCGAAAACCGTGGTGTGCAGAACTACGACCGGCAGCGTTATAGCCACCAAAACCAACAATCACCGGTAAACGAGACATCACGCAAAAGCTCCTGAAATGGCTGGGCAGGGGCTGGCTGCATGAAACTTGGACGTGCCTGGACGTGCATCTGGAACCCTTGGCGGGTGGCTGCGCGAAACGGCGTAGCAAGCCTCACGAGCCATTAAACACCCAGTGCCGGCGGTTCAATTTGATTCGGATTGACTAGCTGACGCGGGGGCTGACTGTCGAGTCACGCCGCCAGTCCGGGCGGCACCTTTGGCGGGTGTGACGCGCCTTAGTTTTGGTTATGTATCCGTTAGCTGTTACAGGTCGAATTTGTAGGGTGGGCTTCAGCCCAGCCTAGGTTTTGCACGCAACAGGTAACTGGATAAGCGCTTCAGGTTTTGCCGCTGGCCCGCGGCAAACGCCGGCTTAAGCGGGGGGCGCCGAGGGGCGAAGCATCGAGCTGTAACTCGCCCTGATAGCCTTCGAGAATGTCTTGAACTTTGGCTGAACCAAGGTGAACAAATCCCCATGGGGCTCTTCGACCAAGGTCGCGCTGTGCCCTGCGGCGTGCTCTGCTAAGGTCGGAATCTGTGTTTGGCCCGCCACGGAGATGCTCGATGAACGCACTTAACCCCTACGAATACGGCATGCCGCGCGATCCGGCGAACTTTCAGGCGCTCAGCCCGCTGGGTTTTCTCGAACGGGCGGCCAGTGTCTATCCCGAGCGGCTGGCGCTGATCAATGGGGAGCAACGCCAGACGTGGGGGCAAACCTATAACCGCTGCACGCGGCTGGCCTCGGCGTTGAGTCAGCGCGGTATCGGGGTCGGCGATACGGTGGCGTTGCTGGCGCCGAACGGCCCGGCGCTGTTCGAGGCGCACTTTGGCATTCCCATGTGCGGCGCGGTGATCAACGCGCTGAATACCCGTCTGGACGCCGAGGCCATCGGCTTTATCCTGCAGCACGGCGAGGCCAAGGTGCTGCTGGTCGACAAGGAATTTGCCGAGGTGGCCCTGCGTGCCACCAGCCATCTGCCCAAGCGACCGTTGCTGATCGGTATCGACGATCACAGTTTTGACGGCGGCGAGCTGATCGGTCAGCTCAACTATGAACAGCTGCTGGCCGAGGGCGACCCGGATTACGCCTGGCAGCTGCCGGCGGATGAGTGGCAAGCCATCGCCCTGAATTACACCTCGGGCACCACCGGCAATCCCAAGGGCGTGGTCTACCACCACCGTGGCGCGCACCTGAATGCGTTGTCCAATGTGCTGTGCTGGGACATGGGCCGCAACCCGGTGTACCTGTGGACGCTGCCGATGTTTCATTGCAACGGCTGGTGTTTCCCCTGGGCGCTGGCGGCCACCGTCGGCACCAGCGTGTGCCTGCGGCATGTGCGCGCCGATGCGATCTACCAGGCGCTGGCCGAGCATCAGGTCAATCACTTCTGCGGCGCGCCGATCGTGCTGAACCTGCTGGCCAACGCCCCGGCGGAACTGAAAGCGTTGAAGACCCGGCCGGTCAAGGTGCTGACCGCCGGCGCCGCGCCTCCGGCGGCGGTGATCGAGGCCATGGAGGCACTGGACTTTCAGGTCACCCATGTCTACGGCCTGACCGAAACCTACGGGCCCAGCGTGGTCTGCGAATGGAAGCCGGAGTGGGATGAGCAAGCGCCGGCGCAACGAGCCAAGCTCAAGTCGCGTCAAGGTGTGCGCGCCACCTTGCTGGACGGGCTGATGGTGGCCGATCCGGACAGCCTGCAGCCGGTGCCGAAAGACGGCCAGACCATCGGCGAAATCATGATGCGCGGCAATGTGGTGATGAAGGGTTATCTGAAAAACCCGAGCGCTACCGCCGAAGCCTTCGAGGGCGGCTGGTTCCATTCCGGTGACCTGGCGGTGTGGCATGCCGACGGCTATATCGAGATCAAGGACCGCTCCAAAGACATCATCATCTCCGGCGGCGAGAACATTTCGTCCATCGAAGTCGAGGACGTTTTGTATCGCCATCCGCAGATTTTGGAGGCCGCAGTGGTGGCTATGCCCAGCGACAAATGGGGCGAAACCCCCTGCGCCTTCGTCACCCCGCGCGACGGTGTGGAGTTAACCGAAGAGGCGGTGATCCTCTGGTGCCAGCAGCACCTGGCGCGCTTCAAGGTGCCGGGGCGGGTGGTGTTTGGCCCGCTGATCAAAACCTCTACCGGCAAGGTGCAGAAG
>JAURXE010000358.1 GCA_030654635.1 Pseudomonas sp. | reverse complement strand
GGGCCGGTGAATTGTGCGGCGCCGCGGGCCGCGGCTTGGCCGCGAGCGACTTGCTGGCGAGCATCGGGCAATTATTAGAAGAGTGCTCGCCGTGTTTGGGTTGAGTGTTATCGACGTGTGTAGAGGGTTGTTACCGTGACTAGTGTGACGCTGTATGTCGAAGGTGAAGAGGCCATGCTGGCGCTGGGCGCAAAGCTCGCGGCGCTGACCGAGGGGCGCGGCACCCTATATTTGCATGGCGATCTGGGCGCCGGCAAAACCACCTTGTCGCGGGGTATTATTCGCGGGCTCGGCCATGTTGGCTCGGTGAAAAGTCCGACCTTTACCCTGGTCGAGCCCTATGAGATCGGCCCACTAAAAGTCTTCCACTTTGACCTCTATCGCCTGGCCGATCCCGAGGAGTTGGAGTTTATGGGGATTCGCGATTATTTCGAGGATGACGCCCTGTGTCTGGTCGAATGGCCGCAGCGCGGCGCCGGCGTTTTGCCAAAGGCTGATCTGGACATTACCATTGCCGCACAAGCGGGTGGCCGCTCGCTCTGTTTGCAGCCGCAAGGCGCACGGGGCGAGCGTTGGTGCGCCGCGTTGGCTAAGGATTAATAAAATAATGAGTGTGGTTCTTGGCGTGCGTGCGCGGGCATTGAGTGCGGTGCTGCTCCTGACGGTATTGGCTGGCGATGTTATGGCGGCTACCAGCGAGGTGCGCAGCGTGCGCCTGTGGCGTGCGCCGGATAACACTCGGCTGGTGTTTGACCTGTCCGGGCCGGTGCAACACAGTGTGTTTACCCTGGCGGCGCCCGATCGGATCGTGATTGATATTGCCGGCGCCCAGTTGGCGACCAAGCTTGAGCAGTTATCGCTGAGCAATACGCCGATCACCAGCATTCGCTCGGCGCAGCGCAGCCCTACCGATTTGCGTTTGGTGATCGACCTGTCGGCGTCGGTGTCGCCGAAGAGTTTCAGCCTGGCGCCGAATCAGCAGTACGGTAATCGACTGGTTATCGACCTCTACGATCAGGGCGACGCCGCGCCAGCCACGCCGACCGCGCCGTCCGACAAGACTGGCGACAAGCCCGGCACGCCGGTAGCGCCGCCCACCACTGCGGTGGTGGTGGCCACGCGCCCTGCGCCAGCACCGATGCCGACTGAGCCAGCGCCTGCCAGCCTGCCGCCGATGCCCAGCGGCAAGCGCGCGATTGTCATCGCCATCGATGCCGGTCACGGCGGTGAAGACCCCGGTGCTCTGGGGCCGCAAGGCGCGCGGGAGAAGAATGTAACCCTGTCGATTGCCAAAGAGCTGCAGCGGCAAATCAATGCTGAGCGCGGCTATCGCGCCGAGCTGGTGCGCACCGGCGATTACTTTATTCCACTGCGCCGGCGCACCGAGATTGCCCGCAAGCAGGGCGCCGACCTGTTTGTCTCGATCCATGCCGATGCGGCGCAAAACACTTCGGCCTTCGGTGCCTCGGTGTTTGCCTTATCGGATCGCGGCGCCACCTCGGAGACCGCGCGCTGGCTGGCCGACAGTGAAAATCAGTCGGACTTGATCGGTGGCGCCGGCAACGTCAGCCTCGATGACAAGGACAAAATGCTCGCCGGGGTGCTGCTCGACTTGTCGATGACCTCCTCGCTGTCATCCAGTTTAAATGTCGGCCAGAAGGTGCTGCAGAACGTTGGCCGGGTCACGCCGCTGCACAAGCGGCGGGTCGAACAGGCCGGTTTTATGGTGCTCAAATCGCCGGATATTCCCTCAATTCTGGTCGAGACCGGGTTTATCTCTAATCAGACAGAAGCCAAGAAACTCTCCACATCCAGCCATCAGCAGGCGTTGGCGCGCTCGATCCAGACCGGCGTGCGGCAGTTCTTCCAGCAAAATCCGCCGCCAGGCACTTACATCGCCTGGTTGCGTGACTCGGGCAAAATTGCTCCCGGTCCGCGCGAGCACCGTGTGAGCTCGGGTGAGAGCTTGGCGTTGATCGCGCAGCGTTATCAGGTGGGTTTGGCGGCGCTGCGCAGCGCCAATAACCTGAAGGGCGACACTATTAAAGTTGGGCAAAATTTGAGTATTCCAGCCACCGCCTTGGCGGCGCAGCCATGAGTGAACATCAGGCCGCCGTGCCAGCCAGCGGGCGCATTCAGCTGCTGAGTCCGCGTTTGGCCAACCAGATCGCCGCCGGCGAGGTGGTCGAACGACCGGCCTCGGTGATCAAGGAACTGCTGGAAAACAGCCTCGACTCTGGCGCCCGACGCATCGACGTCGATGTCGAGCAGGGCGGCAGCAAATTGTTGAAGGTCCGTGATGATGGCAGCGGCATCGCTGCCGATGATCTGCCGCTGGCCTTGGCGCGACATGCCACCAGCAAGATTCGCGAGTTGGAAGACCTCGAACAGGTCATGAGCCTGGGCTTTCGCGGTGAGGCACTGGCCTCGATCAGTTCGGTGGCGCGCCTGACCCTGACCTCGCGAACCAAGGATGCCGAGCAAGCCTGGCAGGTGGAAACCGAAGGCCGCGACATGGTCACTCTGGTGCAGCCGGCGGCGCACCCGGTCGGCACTTCGGTGGAGGTGCGTGACCTGTTTTTTAACACCCCGGCGCGGCGCAAATTTTTAAAGACCGAGAAAACCGAGTTTGACCATCTGCAAGAGGTGATCAAACGCTTGGCCTTGGCGCGTTTCGATGTGGCCTTTCACCTGCGCCACAACGGTAAAAGCATTTTGGCGCTGCACGAAGCGGTCGATGACCTGAGTCGGGCGCGAAGAGTGGCGGCGGTCTGCGGGCCGGGCTTTCTGGAGCAGGCGCTGCCGATCGAAATCGAGCGCAATGGCTTGCGGTTGTGGGGGTGGGTCGGTTTGCCGACCTTCTCGCGCAGCCAGGCGGACTTGCAGTACTTCTACGTCAATGGCCGCATGGTGCGTGACAAGCTGGTCAGTCATGCGGTGCGCCAGGCCTACCGGGATGTGCTGTTTAACGGCCGGCATCCGACCTTTTTGCTGTTCCTGGAGATTGATCCGGCGGTGGTGGACGTCAATGTTCATCCGACCAAGCATGAAGTGCGCTTTCGCGACGGACGCATGGTCCATGATTTTCTCTACGGCACGCTGCATCGTGCCTTGGGCGACGTGCGCCCGGAAGATCACTTGGCCGCGCCGGCAACCTTGAATGAGGCAGATCGCCCGACCGGCCTTGCGGCGGGCGAGTTCGGGCCGCAGTCGGAGATGAGCCTGGCCGGCGCCTTGCTGGAACGTTCGGCAGGGCTTGAACGGCCGGTGGGTTCGGTCTGGCAGTCGCCGGGCGCGGGCTATCAGGCGCCGCGACCTCAGTCCGGTTTGCCGGCGGCCGAGGCCTCGGGTGTCTATCGCGAATATTTCGCCCCGTTAAATAGCGCAGCCGAAAGCCTGCCTGAGCAGCAAGGCGATGTGCCGCCGCTGGGCTATGCGCTGGCGCAACTCAAGGGTGTGTATATCCTCGCCGAAAACGCCCAGGGCCTGGTGCTGGTGGATATGCACGCCGCCCACGAGCGGATCATGTATGAGCGGCTGAAGACCGCCATGGCCACCGAGGGGCTACGCGGTCAGCCGCTGCTGGTGCCGGAATCCTTGGCGGTGAGTCAGCGCGAAGCCGATTGCGCCGAAGAGCACGGCGAATGGTTTCAGCAGTTGGGCTTCGAGTTACAGCGTATGGGCCCGGAAAATCTGGCTATTCGTCAGACGCCGGCCCTGCTGAAGCAGGCCGAAGCGCCGCAGTTGGTGCGAGATGTGCTGGCCGATTTGCTCGAGTACGGCAGCAGCGACCGGATCAAGGCGCATATCAATGAATTGCTCGGCACTATGGCCTGCCACGGCGCAGTGCGCGCCAATCGGCGCCTGACCCTGCCGGAGATGAATGGCCTGCTGCGCGACATGGAGCACACTGAACGCAGCGGTCAATGCAATCACGGCCGGCCGACCTGGACGCAACTGGGTATGGATGATCTGGACAAGTTGTTTCTTCGTGGCCGTTAAGGCGTTAGTTGCGGCCGGAAGAGGCTTGGTCGATGTCTGAACGTCTTCCTCCGGCTATCTTCCTGATGGGCCCGACGGCCGCCGGCAAAACCGATTTAGCCCTGGAGCTGGCGCGCCAGCTGCCGTGCGAGCTGATCAGTGTCGACTCGGCGCTGGTCTATCGCGGCATGGATATCGGCTCCGCCAAGCCGTCCAAGCAGCTGCTGGCCGAGTTTCCCCATCAACTCATAGATATTCGCGACCCGGCCGAAAGCTATTCGGCGGCCGAGTTTCGCAGCGACGCCTTGCAGGCCATGCAGGCGGCCACTGCGCGCGGGCGTATCCCGCTGCTGGTCGGCGGCACTATGCTTTATTACAAGGCGTTACTGGAGGGCTTGGCCGAGATGCCGGCGGCCGACGCCGGGGTGCGCGCCGAGCTGGAAGC
>JAURXE010000326.1 GCA_030654635.1 Pseudomonas sp. | reverse complement strand
CTGGCCGACGGTTATCACATCGAATATGCCGGGATGAAATGGGGCATGTTCTTCGTCGGCGAATACGTCGGCATAGTGCTGATTTCAGCGCTACTGGTGACGTTGTTCTTCGGTGGCTGGCATGGGCCTTTCGGGCTACTGCCGTCGATTCCCTTTGTTTGGTTTGCACTGAAAACTGCGTTCTTCATCATGATTTTCATCCTGCTGCGCGCCTCTATTCCGCGCCCGCGCTATGACCAAGTGATGACTTTTAGCTGGACGTTCTGTCTGCCGCTGACCCTGCTCAACCTGTTGGTAACTGCGGCCCTAGTGCTGCTGAATGCCACGCCCAGCGCGCTGCAGTGAGGACTATGAACATGCTCAAATATATCCTGCATATCCTCCATGGCACCTACACCCAACTGCGCAGCATGGTGATGGTGTTTTCCCATGCATTTCACAAGCGCGACACCCTGCAGTACCCGGAAGAAGCCGTGTATCTGCCGCCGCGCTACCGGGGCCGCATCGTCCTGACCCGCGACCCCGATGGTGAAGAGCGTTGCGTAGCTTGCAATTTGTGCGCGGTGGCCTGTCCTGTGGGCTGTATCGCCCTGCAAAAAGCCGAAACCGAAGACGGTCGTTGGTATCCCGAGTTCTTCCGGATCAACTTCTCGCGCTGCATTTTCTGCGGCCTGTGCGAAGAAGCCTGTCCAACCACCGCCATTCAGCTCACTCCAGACTTCGAAATGGCTGACTACAAGCGCCAAGACTTGGTTTACGAGAAGGAAGACCTGCTGATTTCTGGTCCCGGCAAGAACCCTGATTATAATTTTTACCGGGTTGCTGGCATGGCAATCGCTGGCAAACCTAAAGGGGCTGCGCAAAACGAAGCCCAACCGATCAACGTGAAGAGCTTGCTGCCCTAAGGAGACCCTGTGGAATTTGCTTTCTATTTTGCCGCCGGCGTCGCGGTGATGGCCACCTTAAGGGTGATCACCAACACCAACCCGGTACACGCGCTGCTTTATCTAATCGTCTCGCTGTTGGCGGTATCGGTGCTGTTTTTCAGCCTCGGCGCGCCTTTTGCCGGGGTTCTGGAAATTATCGTTTACGCCGGCGCCATCATGGTGCTGTTTGTCTTCGTGGTGATGATGCTCAACCTGGGGCCTGCCTCCAGTGCGCAAGAGCGCCAATGGATGACACCCGGTATCTGGGGCGGTCCGTCGATGATGGCCTTGGCCCTACTCTGCGAAATGCTCTACGTGCTGTTTGGCAATCACAGTGGCGCAGCCCTTGGCCTAACCACAGTGGATGCTAAAGCGGTTGGTATCAGCCTGTTCGGCCCCTACCTGTTGGTGGTTGAACTGGCATCGATGTTACTGCTGGCGGCCCTGGTTGCTGCCTTCCACCTCGGCCGACACGAGGCGAACGAATAACTATGTATTCAATTCCTATGGAACACGGTCTGGCCGTTGCGGGCGTGCTGTTTTGCCTGGGCCTGGTAGGCCTGATGGTTCGCCGCAACATCCTCTTCGTACTGATGAGCCTGGAAATCATGATGAATGCCGCAGCACTGGCCTTTATTGTGGCCGGCAGCCGCTGGGGGCAACCGGATGGGCAGGTGATGTTTATTCTGGTGATTTCGCTGGCAGCCGCCGAAGCCAGTATTGGCTTGGCCATTTTGCTGCAACTGTATCGGCGCTTTCATACTCTCGATATCGACGCTGCTAGCGAGATGCACGGATGAATCTCTTATTCCTGACGTTCCTCTTCCCGTTGCTCGGCTTCTGTCTGCTGGCGTTTTCTCGCGGCCGCTTTTCCGAGAACCTTTCGGCCCTGATCGGGGTTGGCTCAGTCGGTTTATCCGCCCTGACCAGCGCCGTGATTATCTGGCAATTTAATACCAACCCGCCGGCTGACGGCGTATATACCCAGCTGCTGTGGCAATGGATGTCGGTGGATGGTTTTGCGCCCAACTTCACCTTGTACCTGGATGGCCTGTCGCTGACCATGCTTGGTGTGGTTACCGGCGTGGGCTTTCTGATCCATCTGTTTGCCTCCTGGTACATGCGCGGTGAGGCCGGTTACTCGCGGTTTTTTGCCTACACCAACCTGTTTATTGCCAGCATGTTATTTCTGGTGCTTGGCGATAACCTGCTGTTCCTGTACTTCGGCTGGGAAGGCGTGGGGCTGTGCAGCTACCTGCTGATCGTCTTTTATTACAGCAATCGTAACAACGGCAATGCCGCCCTCAAGGCCTTTATCGTCACCCGCATTGGCGACGTGTTTATGGCCATCGGCCTGTTCATCCTGTTCCAGCAACTGGGCACGCTTAACATCCAGGAACTGCTGATTCTTGCGCCACAAAAGTTCGCCGCCGGCGACTTCTGGATCGAACTGGCCACCCTGATGTTACTTGGTGGTGCCGTCGGTAAATCGGCGCAGTTGCCTCTACAAACCTGGTTGGCCGATGCCATGGCCGGTCCGACTCCGGTTTCGGCCCTGATCCACGCCGCGACCATGGTCACCGCCGGCGTGTACCTGATTGCACGCACCAATGGCTTGTTCTTGCTGGCCCCGGATGTGCTCGAATTGGTCGGCATCGTCGGTGCAGTGACTCTGGTGCTGGCTGGTTTTGCGGCACTGGTACAAACCGATATCAAACGCATCCTCGCTTACTCCACCATGAGTCAGATCGGTTACATGTTTCTGGCGCTCGGCGAGGGAGCTTGGGATGGGGCGATCTTCCATCTGATGACTCACGCGTTCTTCAAGGCGTTGTTGTTCCTCGCGTCCGGTGCCGTAATTCTTGCCTGCCACCATGAGCAAAACATCTTCAAGATGGGCGGCCTGTGGAAAAAACTTCCTTTGGCTTACACAAGCTTTGTGATCGGCGGCGCGGCCTTGTCAGCCTTGCCGTTAGTCACAGCGGGCTTCTACTCCAAAGATGCAATTCTTTGGGAGGCCTTGGCCAGCGGCCATCAGGGACTGTTATACGCAGGCCTGGTCGGCGCGTTTATGACCTCGTTGTATACCTTCCGGCTGATCTTCATCACCTTCCACGGTGAGACCAAGATCACCCCACACTCCGGCCACGGCATCGCCTATTGGCTGCCATTGTCCGTATTGATCGTGCTTTCGACCTTTATCGGTGCCCTGATCAAGCTGCCATTGACCGGTGTTCTACCTCTGAGCGCCGGCCATAACGGCGGAGCTGAACAACATCATCTAGAGCTGCTTTCCTCGGGTATCGCAATTGCCGGCATTATCCTTGCTGCGATGCTGTTTCTCGGCCGTCGACGCCTGGTTAATTACATTGCCAACAGCACGGGCGGACGTTTACTGACCACCTTGTGGCTGTCCGGATGGGGCTTCGATTGGCTTTACGACAGGCTGCTGGTTAAACCCTATTTGTTCGCCTGCCGCATGCTCGCCCGCGACCCACTGAACAGCACCATGACCCTGCTGCCAACGCTGGTTCGCAAGTCTCACCACTTGGTGGTACGCACCCAGACCGGCAACATACGTTGGTATGCCTTTTCGATGGTTGCTGGCGCCGTACTCTTGTTGGGCGCTGCCCTGCTGACGACGGTTTGATATGAATTTGCAAATTTGCGCAAGGAACTGAGCACGTCATGATTCTGCCCTGGCTAATCCTGATCCCCTTTATTGGCGGCCTACTGTGCTGGCAAGCTGAGCGTTTTGGCTCATCCTTGCCGCGTACAATCGCCATGCTTACCATGCTGCTGGAACTGGCCCTGGGCCTCTGGCTATGGTTTACCGGCGACTTTCAACTGGCGCCACACCCCGGTGCCGATCCCTTATGGACCCTTGAGTTCAAACAGGTCTGGTTCGAACGTTTCGGTATCAATTTTCACTTGGCGATGGATGGATTATCGCTGCTGATGATTTTGCTCACCGGCTTGCTCGGTGTGCTGTCGGTGCTCTGTTCGTGGAGTGAGATCCAGAAAA
>JAURXE010000110.1 GCA_030654635.1 Pseudomonas sp. | reverse complement strand
CTCGGTTATTTACATGGTCAGGCGTTGGCCGATGCTTACGCTGCGGCCAGTGTGCTGGTCTTCCCCTCGCTGACCGATACCTATGGCTTGGTCATGCTCGAGGCGCTGGCCTGTGGCACCCCGGTGGCGGCGTTTCCGGTGGCAGGCCCCTTGGATGTGTTAGTGCCAGGCGTTACTGGAGTGTTGGCGGCAGATCTGCAGACGGCCTGTTTAGAGGCGCTGCAGTTGAGCCGCGAGCGCTGCGCCGAGCACGCCAGGCAACAGTCTTGGCGCGCCTCGGCGCAGGAGTTTCTGGCCCGGCAGTGTTTGCTCGATGGTGAGGCGTGCGCAGCGCCCGATGCAGAGATCAAGGCGCTGGCAGAGGGCTAAAGGAGCGGTTTAGAGAATGACTTTGTCGCGCAGTTTTTCGGCGGCCAGGTTCAGCGCCAGAATCACCCGTTCCTTGTCATAGTTCTGGATGCCGTTGGTGTCCAGGTACATGGAGAAACCCGGCAGCTCGTGCTCCAGATAACTGGAGGAGGCGCCCAGATCGCGGCGAAAATCCACCACTTGATAAATCTGTACCGGGCGGGTGAAACCCTTGACGGTGATCTGGCCCTTATCGCGGCACATGATCACGTCTTTCACCAGTGAGTAGGTCTCATGGGAGATTAAAATCTCGCCAGAGTCCGCCGAGCTTTCCAAGCGGCTGGCCAGGTTCACTTCGCGGCCGATGATGGTGTAGTCCATGCGCGTGTCGGCGCCGAAGTTGCCCACCGTGCAGTAGCCGGTATTCAACCCCATGCGAATTTCCAGCGGCTTGGTGATGCCCTGGGCCCGCCACTGCTGGCGCAGTACCTTCATGTGTTTACGCATGGCAATGGCCATCGATACCGCGGCCACCGCATCTTTTTTCGCCCCTTGGGAGGCCGGGTCACCGAAGAACACCATCACGCAATCGCCGACGAACTTGTCGATGGTGCCGCCGTACTTGAGTACCAGCTTGGACATCTCATTGAGGTAGGTATTGAGCAGGTCGGTCAGGGCTTCGGCTTCCAGTTCTTCGGCCAGCTCGGTGAAGCCCTTGATGTCGGAGAAGAACACCGTGAGCTTTTTACGTTGGGTCTCCAGACGGACACTTTTTTTGCCGCTGAAGATCAACTCCCAGACCTGCGGCGACAGGTATTTGGCCAGGTTGCGCGCCAGTCGCGCGGCTTTCTCTTGCTCGCGTTTGATCTCACTGCGCGCCACCGCCAAGTTGATGCCCTGCTCATGGACAAAGTAGGCGGTGATGCAGATGTACAGGGCACAAAACAGCACACTGACCATGGACAGAATGATTGGGCTGTTGCCTTTGAACTGCAAGTTGATCGCTGCACTGGTCAGCACCGCGCCGCTGACGGCCACCAGTAAGCCCAGGGCCAGCGGCCTGAGCCCGCCATTAATAAGCGCACTGAAGCTTAAAATCAGCAGAATCATCAGGCTCGGCACTACCGAAAAGCCCATCAGAGCGGTGAAAGTGCCGGCATGTAAGGCATCGATAAACAGCAGCGCCAGATAGGTTTGCTGGGTGTGGCTGTATTTGAAACGGGTGCTGAGTTGGTGCGCCAAGTGCGGGTAGAGCAGCGCGTAGGGGATGATCCAGAGGCTGTCATTGCCAAAATACTGGCCGTAATAGCCCGCCGCAATGCTCGCAGCGGCGGCAATATAAGCCAGCACGCGTGAGTAATATTCGCGCACGGGTGGCGTGGGCAGGTTATTGCGGCGTTCGGGCTGGGCAACTTTCATAAGGGATCAGTACTACCTGCATTAGATGGCGCCTCTTCTGGGCACCTGGGTGATCTGCTAGGAGTCTGACCAGCTTCCTAGGCTTGTTGGGGGCAGATAATACGCACCTAAAGGCCGGCCAGCCAAGCCGGGCCGCTAAAAGGTGGGCTGCAGCAGTTGTGCGGTGTTGGTACGTTGATTTAAAAGCGAATTCGCCCGGTGAGGGCATCTTTGAGCATGACCCAGTCGCCCAGCAGGCTATAGAAGGGATACTTAAAGGTAGCCGGTTTGTTTTTTTCAAAAACGAAATGGCCCACCCAGGCAAAGCCATAGCCGGCGACCGGCATTAACCATAACAAGCCCCATTGCTGCTGGCTGATGGCGTAGCCAAGAATGCCCAATACCAGCAGGCTGCCAACGTAATGCAGGCGCCGGCAAATGTCGTTGCTGTGCTCTTGCAGGTAGTAGGGATAGAACTCGGCAAAGCTGCTAAAGCGCTCGCTGGTGTCGTGGGCCATGGTAAAACTCCGGTAATTATTGTCCTTGCAGTGTAGGTTGGCTGGCCTGCTCGGTCAGTGACATTGAGTGCCAGTTTAGTATCCTTGCGTCGCCAATTTAGCGCGCATTAATCATTTTTTACTCCGAGAGAAGAGGCTGCATGAGCGAACGTACCACCTCCTCAAGCTGGGCTTTGGGGATAGTCCAGGCATTGGAAATGGGCGGTGTCGATTGCCGCGCCGTGTTTGCTGCGCTGGATCTGGATTACGCAGCCTTGGACGATGCCGATGCGCGCTTTAGTCAGGACAATATGACCCGCTTGTGGCGGCGGGCGGTCGAGTTGAGCGGCAATCCGGCGATAGGTTTAAACATGGCCAAGGTGGTACGGCCGGCGTCGTTTCATGTGGTCGGCTACGCCTTGATGTCCAGTCGCACCCTCAAAGAGGGCTTTAGCCGGTTGGTGCGTTATCAACGGATTATTGCCGAATGCGCGGATTTAAGTTTTCGCCCCCTAGGGCAAGGCTACGGCCTGATTTTGAGCATTCATGGCGACCGTTTGCCACCGGCGCGGCAGAGTGCCGAGGCCTCGTTGGCCTATGCCCTGGCCTTTTGTCGCTGGATGACGGGCAAACCGATCAGCCCGCTGCAGATTTGTTTTCAGGGCGATCCGCCGGCCGATCTAGAGCCCTATCAGCAGGTGTTTCAGGCACCGCTACAGTTCAACGCTGAGCATTACGCGCTGCTGTTTGATCGGGCGGATCTGGACATCCCTTTGCAGACGGCCAACGCGGCCTTGGCGCAGTTGCATGATCGCTTTGCTGGCGAGTATCTGGCACGGTTTTCCGATAGCCGTGTGACCCATCAGGCGCGTCAGGTGTTGTGCCGTTTGCTGCCCCAGGGCGAGCCTAAGCGCGAGAGCGTGGCGCAGGTCTTGTGCCTGTCGCAGCGCACCTTGCAACGCCGTTTGCAGGAGGAGGGCAGCAGTTTTCAGCAGTTGCTTGACGACACGCGCCGCGAGCTGGTGGAGCAATATCTGGCGCAGCCAAACTTGACCCTGTTGGAAACCGCTTATTTGCTTGGCTTTGCCGACCCGAGCAATTTTTTCCGGGCGTTTCGCCGCTGGTTTGGCTGCACGCCTGGCGAATACCGCGCGCAGCTTTAACCCTGTTTAAGGCCGCGGCCAGCACCGTTTAGTGCGCTGTTGGCCGCCGCTATTGAGTAGCGTCTCAGTGCTTCCAAAAAGCTTTGGTAAAGAGCACCAGCACCGTCAGGATTTCCAGCCGGCCGAGCAGCATGCCGATGGTCAGCAACCACTTGGCCGCATCCGGCAAGGTTGAGAAGTTGCCTACCGGGCCGATGATCGGACCCAGGCCTGGGCCGACGTTACACACCGCGGTGGCGGCGCCGGTCAGCGCGGTGACCCAGTCCAGGCCAACCAGCGTCAGCCCCAGGGCGATCACGCCGATGGTGACGGTGAAGAAGAACGAGAAGGTAATCAGCGAGCGG
>JAURXE010000109.1 GCA_030654635.1 Pseudomonas sp. | reverse complement strand
TGGTGCCCGGAGACGGAATCGAACCGCCGACACGGGGATTTTCAATCCCCTGCTCTACCGACTGAGCTATCCGGGCAACGGGGCGCATTAGACTGTTTTTCCGGGTAGCTGTCAAATATTTATTGAAAAATACTTAGCGATTACCGCTGCTTACGCTGTTTTGCCTCAGGCGCTGGGGGGCACGTAGCCGTCAGCCTTGGCGTACTCTTCGCCGGATAAGAACTTGTCCATCTCGGTCTGGAGGAATTTGCGGTCCTCGGCATTCATCATGTTCAGGCGGCGTTCGTTGATCAGCATGGTTTGGTGTTTTTGCCACTCATCCCAGGCTTGCTTGGAGACGTTCTGGAAGATGTCTTCGCCTTTGGCGCCTGGGTAGGGTGGGCGCTCAAGGCCTGGCAGTTCTTGCTTGTGCTTGCGGCAGATGACGGTGCGGGTCATGACGGCTCTCCGGTGTTTAGTTGGCCGGCGCTTAATTGCTCGGCGGCGCGTTTTAGCAGCTTCTTCACCGGGGCGGCGAGGCCTAGGCGCTGCGGGGTGGCGAGGTTATACCAGAGCCAGTCGCCCTCGGCCACGGCGCTGAGGGAATGCTCGACGTGGATCAGCCGCGGTTCGATGGTCAGCTGAAAGTGGCTGAAGGTGTGTTTGAGCGTCGCCATGGGCTGCTGTTGGCCGAGGCTCAGGCCTTGCTGTTGGGCGAGGGCGCTTAACTCGTCGCTGGTCTGCAGTTCGGGCAGGCTCCACAGGCCGCCCCACAGGCCGCTGGGCGGGCGGCGATAGAGCAGGATGGCGCCGTCGCGATTGGCCAGCAGCGGCATCAGGGTGGTTTTTTGCGGCAACTCTTTGCGCGGCTTGGGGATCGGATAGCGGCTTTGCAGCCCGAGCATCTGCGCCTGGCAGCCGGTTTGCAGCGGGCAGAGCAGGCAGCTGGGTTTGCTGCGGGTGCAGAGGGTGGCGCCGAGATCCATCATCGCCTGGGTGTAGTGATTGACCCGTGCGGGTGGCGTCAGCTGCTCGGCCAGCGCCCAGAGTTGCGCGGCGACTTTCGGTTCACCCGGATAACCCTCCTGAGCGGCGTAGCGGGCCAGCACCCGTTTGACATTGCCATCCAGAATCGGCGCACGCAGGCCCATGCTCAGGCTGGCGATGGCGCCGGCGGTGGAGCGGCCGATGCCAGGCAGCTCGATCAGTTGCTCAACCGATGTGGGGAATTGCCCGGCATGCTCGGCCACCACTATTTGTGCGGTTTTTTGCAGGTTGCGGGCGCGGGTGTAATAACCCAGGCCGGTCCACAGGTGCAGCACTTCATCGGTTGGCGCGGCGGCCAGGGCCTGCACGCTGGGTAGCGCGGCCATAAACCGCTCGAAGTAACCCAGCACGGTGCTGACCTGGGTTTGCTGCAGCATGATCTCCGACACCCAGACCCGGTAGGGCGTGATGCCCTGTTGCCAGGGCAGGTCTTTGCGGCCGTGCTGGTCGTACCAGGTGAGTACGGCGGCGCCAAATTGCTCAGGACTCATCGGTTGAACAGGCCTTTGAGCGCGTCTTTCAGTTCGGGGCTGACTTTGTCGCCGAGTTTCTCTTCGATCTTCTCGCCGAGTTTTTCGGTGGCCAGTTTGGCGGCGATCTTACCCAGACCGTTTTTATCGACGCGGCAGGCCTTGGCGCCGAGTTCCAGTGGGCCACGGCAGAGCAGCGGCCATTCGAGGCCGACGTAGTGTTTGTTGATCTGGCAGGCCGGGTCGGGCATGGCGCTCTTGTCGCCTTCAATGATGATGCCGACGCGGTAGTCCATGGCCAGCACGCGCAGATCCAGTGCGCCGTCGCCGTTGACGCTCAGGCCTTGAATACGGACTTTCAGGTCGGGGTTGCTGGCGACGCCGTTGACTATGTTCAGGTTGCCGCTGAAGGTTTCGAAGGCGGTGTCCTTGCCGCGCGCTTCGCCACTGAGGGTTTTGCGATTGAGGGTGGCGATGCCTTGGCAGAGTTGCTGCTCGAGATTGGCATCGAACAGCACGCCGTTGTCGATGGCGAAGCTGGCCGGGCCGCTGAGGTTGTCGACCCAGGCTTTTTGGCTGTTGCCGCTGCTGCGCAGGTCGGCGTTGAGGTCGAGGGCGCCGCTGATGCTGGGTTTTTGCCCGAGGCCTTTAAGTAATCGCTCGGCGGCTATCCGGCTGATCTTGGTCTGCAGGCCGAGCACTGGCGTGACCGGCTGCACGTCGAGGCTGGCGGTGGCGTTGAAGTTGCCGTTATACAGCTCGCCGCGCAGCTCGCTGAGGCTGAGCTGGCCGTTTTTGCCCTCGGCTTTGAGGTTGAAGTTCTCTATCGGCAGCTGATGCAGGGTCAGTTGGCCGAGGTTCAAACCCAGTTGCACATCAAGGCTGCGCAGGCGATCGATCGGCAGTACGGTGGCTTCGCTCCAGGCTTGCTCGGTCGGAGCCTTGGGCAGCTCGCTGGTGCCGGAAGCACCTGCCGCCGCCAGCACGGTTTTTACTTCGGCTTGGCGGGCGCTGCTGTCGTTCTTGTTAGTGGGCGGCAGGTAGCGGTCGAGGTTGAGCTGGTCGCCTTTGAGTTGGATGCGCAAGGCTTGTTTGGCGAAGTCGCTGACGGCCAGGCTGCCGGTGAAGTTGCTGTCATCCAGTTTGAAGTTTAGCTCGTCGAGTTTCAGGCTGCTGCGGCTGCCTTTGAGGCGGCTGACCAGTTCAAATTTACTCAGGGCCGTGCTGTCACTCATCGCCGGTAAGGGTTGGCCGATACCGGGCAGGAATTCGCGCAGGTTGAGCGCGGCAATCGACACGCCGCCGTCCAGAGCTGGCTCGCTGTCGAGGTTGCGGACTTTCAGCTCGCCAAGGGCACGCAGCTGGTTGAGCGATAGTTTGATGCCGCTCCATTCAGCGACCTGTGCGGACTGGTCGAGCAACAACTGGCCTTGGGTGGCGAAGGTCAGGGTTTTGCCTCGCAGTGGTTCGCCGGCGATTTCACCGGAGAGTTTCAAGTCTTCCAGCTGGTAGCGCTTGAGCGCGCGATCGAAACGCAGCTGGCCTTGCAGCTCCGTGCGCGCCTGCAGCACTGGCTGGTTGCTGGCTAGCAGGGCGGTGAATTGCAGGGGAATGCTGGCGCCTTCACGAATGGCGCCGGTGTTGAGCTGGATGTTCTCGGCGCTGTATTGCTGGCCGGTTTTGACGTCGCGATAAGCGATTCGTGAGTTAGTCAGGCTCAGGCTGTCGATGTCCAGGCGCAGCGGTTGTTTGCTGGCCGGGGCTGGCGCGGCGGCACTGTTGTCGGCGGGGGCGCTGCTCGCGGCGGCGGTTGCCGGTTTGGCCGGATGGCCGATGTCTTGCCAGTTGCCGTGGCCTTTCTCGTCACGTTGCAGGGTCAGGTTGAGACCGTCGATGCGGATATCGCTCATCTGCACTTCTTTGCGCAGCAGCGGCAGCACCCGCAACGACAGGCCCAGCATGCGCAGATCGGCAAACGGCTGGGTCGGCGTGGCGGCGCTGGCCAAGGTGGTCTCGGTCAGCTCAAGACCCAGCCAGGGGAACAGGCTCCAGCCGATATCGCCATTGATGGTCAGCTCAAGATTGGCCTTGTCGCGGGCAATCTGGCGGATTTCATCCTTGTAGTCATTGGGGTCAAAAAACTGGGTTAGGGCAAAACCCAGGATCACAATGATCAACAGTAATCCGAGAAAAATCAGACCCGCGAGTTTGCCGAGTGCCTTCATGGATCAGTCCTTTAGTGAGAGCAATTACGAGAAATAGCATTATTGTCGCGAGTATACCGCGCTGCTCGTGGCATCTGGCGCAGCCATGGCCGTGCCGCTGTAGCAGGTTGGATGGCGAAGTGGGCAGGCGGTTCCCTGTTATTGCGCCGCCAAGTTGCGGCGCGGGATGGCGCGAGTGGCGAGCGGTTTTGGCGGCTGCGGCCAGGCAGGTTTTGCTGCAGTGCGGTTAGGCTGGCGGTCTAACAATAAAGAGCTGTGGCGGAGGTGGCCATGAATATCGCCGTGCTGGCGTTCCCCCTGTACATCCTGTTGATACTGCTGGAACTCGCCTATGAGCGATACACCGGCCGGCATACTTGGCGTTTGGCCGACAGTGTGACCAGCATCAATAGCGCGCTGCTGCGGGTGTTGCTGGAAGGGCCGTTGCGCCTGTTGCTGGTGATTCCCTACGCCTGGCTCTATGAACACGCCCGCCTGTTTAGCCTGGATGCCGGCTCGCCGCTGGTCTGGCTGGGCGGTTTTGTGGCGGTGGACCTGTGCTTCTACTGGGCGCACCGCAGCCTGCATCGCTACAACCTGCTGTGGGGCGCCCATCAGCCCCATCACTCCAGCGAAGACTTCAACCTGTCGACGGCGCTGCGCAAGGGCGCTTTTCAGACCGCCTTCGACTGGCCGTTTTACCTGCCGCTGGCGCTGCTGGGCATACCGCTGCCGCTGTTTTTGCTGCTGCTGGGTATTCAGCTGGCCTATCAATTCTGGATTCACAGCCATCATGTCGGCCGTCTCGGTTGGCTGGAACAGGTGCTGGTGACGCCCAGCCATCACCGCGTGCACCACGGCCAGAACGACTGCTACATCGACAAGAATCACGGCGGGGTCTTTATCTTCTGGGACAAGCTGTTCGGCACCTTTACCGAGGAGCGCGAGCCGGTGCGTTACGGGGTGACCACGCCAGTCAGCACCTTCGACCCGATTCGCATGCAGTTCAGTTGGTGGCGACTGCTCTGGGCGGATGCGCGGGACACCGCCAGTTGGTGGGACAAATTGCGCCTGTGGTGGATGCCAACCGGCTGGCGGCCGGCGGATATGGGCGAGCGACCGTGGCCGAAGATGGGCGCGGAGAAGTTCGATTGCGCATATCCGGCCAGTCTCAAGGCCTATGCCCTGGTGCAGTTCATCCTGATTAACGGCCTGGCGCTGGCGTTTCTCGCCAGCGTCAAACAGGCGGCGGTCTGGGAACCCTGGCTGCTGATGCTGGCGATTCTGTTCGGTTGCATCAGCTTGGGGCTGCTGTTTGAGGGGCGGCGCACGCTGTGGAAACTGGAGTTCGTACGCTTGCTGAGTCTGGCCGGAGTGGCGCTGGCCTGGGGTTTTTGGCTGGTCCCGGCGCAGTGGCTGGTCGGCCTGTCGCTGGCGGGAGTGTGCCTGGCTAGCCTGATTTGGTTGCTGTGTTTGGAGGTTAAAACCCGGCGACTAGTTGGTTTTTAGCGCGGCGGGCAGTGTTGGCTTTAAAACGTATCCAGTGGCAGGCCGGTGCGTGCAGCCAGGGCTTGGCTTTCCAGATGATCGCGGGGCGCGGCGAGGTGCAGGGCCTGGCCGGCTTCGGTGGCCAGGCGCTGGGCTTCGTCCAGCAAGCGGCGGCCGACGCCGCGTTGGCGAGTGATTTGTCGCACGCACAGGTGCGACAGGCACCAGCAATCTTGGCCTTGCTCAAGCAGCGCGGCGCCGAGCAGACGGTCGTTGAAGCGTCCGGCGATCAGCTGGCCGCTGGCGATGCCGGCAGCAACCAACGCCTCGGCGCTGGCGTGCGGGGCCAGCAGCCAAGCGGGCGCATCGGCGTAGACCTTGGCTAGGTCGCTGCGGTCTTGAGCGCTGGGCTGGCGGACAAATTCGACGTAAACCGGCATGGGTGGCTCCTCGGCCAAACAAAGGGGATCGGGCGTGGTGAAAACCTGGCGAGCGCGGGTTAGTGCGACGTTCAATCCGGCGGGCTTGCTGCTTTTAACGCGGCATAACCAAGCGCAGTGGTTTTCGGTCTGCTCGGGGGCGGCGAGTGTAAACCTGGGTGACAGCCGCTGGTAGCCGTCAAAGGCTCGG
>JAURXE010000260.1 GCA_030654635.1 Pseudomonas sp. | reverse complement strand
CTCTGCCGCGATACCGGATTTGGTCAGGGCGTTGAACAGAGTGGACTTGCCGACGTTGGGCAGGCCGACGATGCCGCAATTGAAACCCATGGTGTAATCCTCGCGCAGATGAATTCGGGGAAATAAAGAGGTTTAAGCCTTTTGGCTGTGCAACTTGTGCATCGCTTTACTCCAGTCGCCGACGAGCATCTCGGGGAGCGCGGCGAGGGCATTGTCGATGCTGGTATCCAGTAAGTCCTGTTCGCTGCGCGGGGCGCGGCCGAGGACGAAGTTGGAGACCATGCTGCTGTGTCCGGGATGGCCGATGCCAAGCCGCAGACGGTAAAAATTATTCTGATTGCCGAGCTGGGCGATGATGTCGCGCAGCCCGTTGTGCCCGCCGTGTCCGCCGCCCAGTTTGAGCTTGGCGACACCGGGCAACATGTCGAGTTCGTCGTGGGCCACCAGAATGGCGTCCGGTGTAATCCGGAAGAAGTTCGCCAGCGCGGCGACGGCCTGGCCGCTGCGATTCATAAAGGTGGTGGGGATCAGTAGACGAACATCGCGGCCCTGGTGGCTGAATTTGCCCACTAAGCCAAAATATTTGCGGTCGCTGCTCAGGCTGACGCCTTGTTTGGCGGCGAGGCGCTCAACAAAAAGGGCTCCTGCGTTATGCCGAGTCTGTTCGTATTCAGCGCCCGGATTACCCAGGCCGACGATCAGTTGCACGGCAGTCACGACAGAAGCCCTTTTATGGAGCGGCAAAAAAACATACTTGGCTGGCTCAGTTGCGCAGGAAAAACCGGTGAAAAGTGCTGATTTACCATGTGTAAAATCCGCGTTCTACCGGTTTCTCTGCGGCTGTTGAGTGCCCGCAGATGGTTCTTTCGCCGCTCAAACGACGCTGCTATTACTCAGCGTCTTTAACTACGCGCGAAGCGTGGATGTTGGCAACCGGCAAGTCATTGCCGTGAGCCAGGGCAACCAGTTGCACGCCAGCCGGCATAACCAGGTCAGACAAGTGCAGGATGGTGCCGATTTCAACTTTAGCCATGTCGACTTCGATGAACTCTGGCAAGTCGGTTGGCAGGCAAGTTACTTCAACTTCCACGGCAGTGTGGGAAACTTCGCCACCTTGGGTCTTAACGCCAACCGAAGTTTCTTGGTTGGTGAAGTGCAACGGCACGTGGGCAGTCAGTTTCTGGCCGGCAACGACGCGAACGAAGTCAGCGTGCATGACGAACATTTTTACTGGGTGGCGTTGCAGTGCTTTGATCAGCACGGTTTCAACGGTGCCATCAACGTTCAGCGCGATAACGTGGCTGAAAGCAGCTTCGTTTTCGAGCAGCTTGGCAACGTCTTTAGCGATCAGGCTGATCGATTGAGCGCCTTTTTCGCCACCGTAGATTACGGCTGGGATCAGGCTGGCGAGACGACGTAGGCGGCGGCTCGCACCTTTCCCTAGGTCGGAACGCACTTGGGCATTCAGGGTAAATTCAACAGTCATGGTGTATCTCCAAAACAACAAAAGCCCAATGTGTCAATAACGCCAACAATACCTGCGACCAGTGTTGAAGACGTTTGGGCAAAAAAC
Source organism: Pseudomonas sp. (assembly GCA_030654635.1). Classification (GTDB taxonomy): domain Bacteria; phylum Pseudomonadota; class Gammaproteobacteria; order Pseudomonadales; family Pseudomonadaceae; genus Aquipseudomonas. Next base: position 572 of record JAURXE010000260.1, on the reverse strand, counting down.
CCCGCACTAGGCGGGGCGCATTTCGTTCGGCGCAGATTGAGCTAAGACGCTAGGTCTTAACGGAACATCGCGCTGATCGATTCTTCATTGCTGATACGGCGAACCGCCTCGGCAACAATTGGGGCGATATCCAGTTGACGGATACGGCCACAAGCTTGTGCAGCGGCTGAGAGAGGAATGGTGTTAGTCACCACCAACTCATCGAGCACGGAATTTTCAATGTTTTCGATCGCGCGACCCGACAGCACCGGGTGGGTGCAGTAGGCGATAACCTTGGATGCGCCGTGCGCTTTAAGCGCTTTGGCGGCGTGACCCAGGGTGCCGGCGGTATCCACCATGTCGTCGACCAGTACACAGGTACGGCCTTCAACATCGCCGATGATGTGCATGACTTCAACTTGGTTGGCCTTCGGCCGACGTTTGTCGATGATCGCCAGGTCAACACCGAGAGTCTTGGCCACAGCACGGGCGCGGACTACGCCGCCAATGTCGGGGGAGACAATCATCAGGTTTTCGAAGCGTTGATCAACGATATCGTCCACCAGAATCGGCGAGCCGTAGATGTTATCTAC
>JAURXE010000242.1 GCA_030654635.1 Pseudomonas sp. | reverse complement strand
CTCTGCGCCCGCGTTATCAACGCCTGGTCGAGGCCCATCTGCAGTTACGCCCCGATCCGCGCCAGCTCGGCGCGGACGAGGCGGCCTTGGAGCGGGCGCTGTGCCAGGCGCTGCGCGAACCCGGCAGCGTCAGCGATTTTCCGCGCAGCGAACGAGCGCCCTGGCCCTTATCACTGTGGCTGTACCCGGCGCAAAACCTCGGCGAACCCCAGGCCTGTGAGCTGGGCGAGGACAGCGACGGCTACCTGCTGACCGCTCCCGAGCAACAGCAACTGGCGCGTAAGCAGGCCAAGCGGGTCGAGGAAAGCACCAGCAAGGGCGGCCTGTTGATCTTCCGCCTGGAGAACCTGTTCAGCTGGTCCGAGCATGTCGAGCTGGACCGTTGCACCGATGACAGCGAAGACCTGGACGCGGCGCGGGTGGCCGAAGACCTCGACGAGTTGGCGCTGTCCAAGCAACGGCTGCGCAAAGGCGGTGGCCTGAAGCTGGACCTGGACCTGCCGCCGGCGGATGTCGACGACATTCCGTTGGGCGAGGGCATCAAGCTGCCCGAGTGGGATTACCGCAAGCAGTGCCTGCACAAGGATTTCGTCAACCTGCAGATGTTCCTGCCGCGCGGCAGCGAGGCGCAACCTTTGCCGCTGCGTCTGGCGCCGCTGGCCTCGCGCCTGCGCCGCCAGTTCGAGCACCTGCGTAATGATCGCCAGTGGTTGCACCAACAGCCCCAGGGCAGCGAGCTGGACCTGCAGGCTTGGCTGGATTTTCACGTCGAACGCCAGCACGGCCACTGCGCTGAACGCGGCCTGTTTATGCAGCAGCGCACCACCCGCCGCGACCTGGCCTGCCTGCTGTTGGCCGACCTGTCGATGTCTACCGATGCGCACCTGGACGACGAGCACCGAGTGATCGAGGTAATCATCGACAGCCTGCTGCTGTTCGGCGAAACCCTCTCGACCCTGGGCGATCAGTTCGCCCTCTACGGCTTCTCGTCCCTGCGCCGGCAACAGGTGCGCATGCAGGAGCTGAAATCCTTCAGTCAGCGCTATGACGATCACACCCGTGGGCGCATTCAGGCACTCAAACCCGGCTACTACACCCGCATGGGCGCGGCCATCCGTCAGGCCACCCAGCTGATGGGCAAGTGCAAGCAAAAGCGTAAATTGTTGTTGCTGGTCAC
>JAURXE010000240.1 GCA_030654635.1 Pseudomonas sp. | reverse complement strand
GGCGATTCTAGGAATCGCCCCCGGGGTGGTCAAGTTATCCTGATTGGCGCGGGGGGAGCAGCGCCGAGTCAAAACTGGTTTTTCCAGGCTCGCAAGCTGGCAAATACCGCTTCGGCGCTGGCGTGCTGGCAATTGTCCCGTCGGTCGATTTGTTGCTTCACGGCGCTTTCATGGCAGCGTAAAAAAGGGTTGGTGGCATGCTCCAAAGCCAGGGTCGAGGGCAGTGTGTTGTGTCCCTCGGCACGTAAGGCGATGACGTTGGCCAAGCGTTGGGCGATCTCGGAGTTATGCGGCTCAACGGCCTGGGCAAAACGCAGATTGCTTAAGGTGTATTCGTGGGTGCAGTAAATCAGGCTGTTGCTCGGCAGTTGCGCCAACCGCTGCAGGGAGTGATGCATTTGCGCCGGCGTGCCTTCAAGCAGTCGACCGCAACCGCCGGCAAAAAGGGTGTCGCCACAAAACAGCAGCGGCTGCTCGGCGGCGTGGTGAAAGGCGATATGGCCGAGGGTATGGCCGGGAACTTCGAGCACCGTAAAGTCGAGGCCGAGCACCTTAATGCTGTCGCCTTCAATCAGGGCTAGATCGCGGCCGGGAATGTTTTCCTTGGCCGGGCCCAGTACCCGGGCGCCCGAATGGGCTTTTAATTGCAGTACGCCGCCAATGTGGTCGGGGTGATGGTGAGTGATTAAAATATCAGTTAATTGCCAGTCTGGATGTGCCGCCAGCCAGGCCAGAACCGGCACGGCATCACCGGGGTCAACCACAGCGCAGCGTTTGCTGAGGGGTTCTTGCAGCAGCCACAGGTAGTTGTCGGTGAAGGCGGGCAGGGCATCAATTACGATCATGGCCAGGTTCGCTAAGCTTAGGTTAATGGCGCATCTTAGCAGGCCGTTGAAAAATGCAGCGAGCGACGACTAGGCAAGGCGAAACCAGCCGAGCGCAGTAGTTGTTCAACGGTCTGCTAGGCCTATAGCGTGACGTAGGGCTACGCCTTGCACGCGGCAACCCTGGGGAAGGAGAGGAACATGTTCGAGCCACCGTTCGCCCAAGCCGATGTTGACTGGCTGCAATTGCAAGACCAAGCGCGGCACTGGTTGGCCGGCCCGCTGGGGCAATTGCTGTTGGCCGATCAGCAGCGCCTGCTGGAAACCGAGCTGGCGCGTTTTTTTGGCGGTTATCTGGTGCATTACGGACCCGAGATCGCCGCTTTGCCCAGTGCTACGCAGATCCAGCGCAGTGTGCGGCTTGGTGCGCCGTTTAGCGGAGTCGAGATTGCCTGTGAGGAACAGGCCTGGCCCTTGAGTGAGCATGCGGCGGATGTGGTTGTGCTGCAGCACGGGCTGGATTTCAGCCTGTCCCCTCACGGCTTGTTGCGTGAGGCGGCCCGCAGCGTGCGCCCCGGCGGACACTTGCTAATCGTCGGAATTAATCCGTGGAGCAGCTGGGGTTTGCGGCATTTAATCGCCCGCGATGGCCTGCGCCAGGCACGCTGTATTGCGCCGGCACGGGTCACCGACTGGCTGCGTTTGTTGGGTTTTGCGCTGGAGAAACGCCGCTTCGGGTGCTATCGTCCGCCGCTTTGTGCGTCTAGCTGGCAAGCTCGCTTGGCCGGTTTGGAGCGTTTCGGCAGTGCCGGGCAAATGCCCGGTGGCGGCTTCTATTTATTGGTGGCGCGCAAATTAGTGGTTGGTTTGCGGCCCTTGCGTCAGCCCCAGCGGGCGGCAATGGGCAAACTGCTGCCGATGCCGGTGGCTAAGGTCAGCCGGCGCGATTCTGAGAAATAAAACTAAACATGACTGAACAGATCGAAATTTTTACCGACGGTGCCTGCAAAGGTAATCCGGGACCGGGCGGCTGGGGTGCCCTGCTGATTTTCAAGGGTGTCGAAAAAGAGCTGTGGGGCGGCGAAGCGGCCACCACTAATAATCGCATGGAGTTGATGGCGGCCATTTGTGCCCTGGCCGAACTCAAGCGTGAGTGTCAGGTGCGCTTGGTGACTGACTCGCAATATGTCATGCAAGGCATCCAGGAATGGATGCCGAACTGGAAGAAGCGCGGCTGGAAAACCGCCGCCAAGCAACCAGTCAAGAACGTGGATTTGTGGCAGCGCCTCGATGAGCAAGTTCAGCGTCATCAGATCACCTGGCAATGGGTGCGCGGCCATACCGGCCACCCAGGTAACGAGCGGGCCGATCAGCTGGCCAATCGTGGCGTTGAAGAATTGAAATTGCGTTAAGCCTGCAGGAATATTTATGCGTAGCGTCGTGCTCGATACAGAAACCACTGGCATGCCGGTTACCGATGGTCATCGCATCATCGAAATCGGTTGCGTTGAACTACAGGGCCGCAAGCTGACGGGCCGGCATTTTCATGTCTACTTGCAGCCTGATCGTGACATCGATGAGGGCGCCCTTGCGGTGCATGGCATCACTTCCGAGTTTCTGACTGGTAAACCGCGTTTTCGTGAAGTCGCCGATGAGTTTTTTGAGTTCGTCAAAGGCGCGCAGTTAATCATCCATAACGCCGCCTTCGACCTGGGCTTTCTCAACAACGAGTTTGCCTTGCTCGGCCAGCAAGAGCGCAGCGACCTCAGCGAGCACTGCACGGTACTGGATACCTTGATGCTGGCGCGGGGCCGCCATCCGGGCCAGCGCAACAACCTCGATGCACTGTGCAAACGCTATGGCGTGGATAACTCCGGGCGCGACCTGCACGGCGCCTTGCTGGATGCCGAGATTCTCGCCGACGTTTATTTAGCCATGACCGGCGGTCAGACCAGTTTATTGCTGGCCGGCAATGCCAGTGATGGCGAAGAGTCGGGCAACAGTCGGCAAGCCAGTGAAATTCGCCGCTTGCCCAGTTCGCGGCAGTTAACCCAGGTGATTCGCGCCAGCGAAGCGGAACTCGCCGAGCACGCCGTGCGGTTGGCGATAATCGCCAAAGCGGCCGGCGCACCGGCGTTGTGGGCGCAACTGGAGGCTTCGGCCAGCGAGGGTTAAACGGCGCAGAGTTATCGCCGCGCGACTTTTTCGTACAGTCTGACGCTTGTGGGGTTTCGCCGTTTCTGGCCAGCCTCTAACCTGAGGCGATAGGCAGCATCTGACTGCCCGCCTCAGGACGCCACAATGTATAAAGACTTAAAATTCCCCGTCCTTATCGTTCATCGTGACATCAAGGCCGATACCGTGGCCGGTGATCGCGTGCGGGCCATAGCTCGCGAGCTGGAGCAGGACGGTTTCAGTATTCTCTCCTCGGCCACCTCGGCGGAAGGCCGTATCGTCGCCTCGACCCACCATGGCCTGGCCTGCATTTTAGTGGCCGCCGAAGGTGCCGGGGAAAACCGGCATTTGCTCGAAGACATGGTTGAGCTGATTCGGGTGGCGCGCTTGCGGGCCCCACACTTGCCGATTTTTGCCCTCGGTGAGCAGGTCACCATCGAGAATGCCCCGGCCGAGGCCATGGCCGATCTCAATCAGTTGCGCGGCATTCTGTATCTGTATGAGGACACCGTGTCCTTTCTGGCCCGGCAAGTGGCTAGGGCTGCGCGTAATTACCTTGAGCGATTGCTGCCGCCATTTTTCAAGGCGCTGGTGCGCCATACCTCAGAGTCCAACTACTCCTGGCATACCCCCGGCCACGGCGGTGGCGTTGCCTATCGCAAGAGCCCGGTAGGCCAGGCCTTTCACCAATTTTTCGGTGAGAATACCTTGCGCTCGGACCTCTCGGTATCGGTGCCGGAGCTTGGCTCCTTGCTGGATCACACCGGCCCCCTGGCCGAGGCCGAGGCCCGGGCTGCGCGTAATTTCGGCGCCGATCACACCTTCTTTGTGATCAATGGCACCTCGACGGCGAACAAGATTGTCTGGCATTCGATGGTGGCCCGCGATGACTTGGTGCTGGTGGATCGCAACTGCCACAAGTCGATTTTGCATTCGATCATCATGACCGGTGCCATCCCGCTGTACCTGTGCCCGACGCGCAATGAGCTGGGCATCATCGGGCCCATTCCCTTATCTGAATTTAGCCGTGAGGCGATCCAGGCCAAGATCGACGCCAGTCCGCTGGCCCGCGGCCGCGAGCCCAAGGTCAAGTTGGCGGTGATCACCAACTCGACTTACGACGGCCTCTGTTACAACGCCGAGCTGATCAAGCAAACCCTGGCCGGCAGTGTCGAGGTGCTGCACTTTGACGAGGCCTGGTACGCCCACGCGGCGTTTCACGAGTTCTATGCCGGCCGTTATGGCATGGGCACCAGCCGTGAGGAAAACGCCCCGCTGGTGTTCACCACCCATTCGACCCACAAAATGTTGGCGGCCTTCAGTCAGGCCTCGATGATTCATGTGCAGGACGGCGGCGCGCGTCAGCTCGATCGTGACCGTTTTAATGACGCCTTTATGATGCACATTTCCACCTCGCCGCAGTACAGCATCATTGCCTCCTTGGATGTGGCTTCGGCAATGATGGAAGGCCCGGCTGGACGCTCGCTGATCCAGGAAACCTTCGATGAGGCGCAAAGCTTTCGCCGCGCCCTGGCCAATCTCAGCCAAAACCTGCCGGCGAACGACTGGTGGTTCAGCATTTGGCAGCCGCCGATGCCCGAGGGCGTGGAGCCGGCCGCCACCGCCGATTGGTTGCTGACGCCGGGCGCAGACTGGCACGGCTTTGGCGAAGTGGCCGATGACTATGTGTTGCTCGACCCTATCAAGGTCACCCTGGTCACGCCGGGCTTGACCGCCGGCGGTGCGCTGAGTGTGTGCGGGTTTCCGGCGGCCGTGGTCAGCAAGTTCCTCTGGGAACGTGGGCTGGTGGTGGAAAAAACCGGCCTGTATTCCTTCTTGGTGCTGTTCTCTATGGGTATAAC
>JAURXE010000233.1 GCA_030654635.1 Pseudomonas sp. | reverse complement strand
CGCAACCTCAGCCAAATCGAGCAACTGGCCGGCTGCGACCGCCTAACCATCAGCCCAGAACTGCTACAAAAACTCGCCGATGAACAGGCACCACTGCCCCGCCTGCTTAAGCCCGGCAATCCCGGTGAAGCGCGCCAAAGCCTGAACGAGAGCCAATACCGCTGGGCCATGAATGAATACGCCATGGCCACCGAGAAACTCGCTGAGGGTATTCGCCTGTTTGCCCGCGACCAAGAAAAGCTAGAAATATTACTCACCAGGTAAGCCTAAAAACCCCACCCTAAACGCACAACGGGCGACAGCTTTTGGCTGTCACCCGTTGTTTAGCACGTTCACATTTACGGCAAACCCAATCAGTGCTGACGCTCAAGAGCGCTGACCAAATCGTGGAAAGCTTCGCGATTGGACTCATTAAGCCCCATCAGGATACGGTGCGCCTCAAGCACCTTGGCCTTCACCACGTCTTCCGACTGATCCTGCGAGGGTAAATCCGCCAAGCACTCGGGGCACGGCAACGGTGTATCGACGATATTGAACACCTGATCGAAGCCCATCGACTGCAGCAAGCGCGTGATGTCTTCGTGGGTAGTGACCACGGTTGGCAGCAGGCCGATTTTCTGCCGAGAAAGAATCGACAACTTGGCCAGCAGGCCCAGGGTGGTGCTGTCGATGCTGCGCGTCTCGGTCAGATCAATCACTATTGCGGAGAAATTCAGCGCAGTGAAAATTCGCTCAATGGTGGTGTCCAGCGCCGAACACAGGGTAAGGCGAACCTCACCGACAAACTTCAACACGAAGGTGCCGCTTTGCTCGGCAAACTGGATTTTACCGCTACTCATGCAAGGTTCCTGCTCATCACCAGCAAGGCAATATCATCCGGCATCTCACCGAGCTTGGCCAGCCCAAAGGCTTTACGCAGCCCGTCCAAAGTACCGCCCGCCGCACTGATCAACTCAGGTAACTGCGCTTCTTTTTCTTTCAAGGTATCGCCGGGTAACAAGTCCAAAATACCGTCCGAAAGCAACGTTAAGCTGAATGAGTCGGGCAGCTCGATCGTATGATCCTGATATGTGGCCTCATTGAATAAGCCCACCGGCAAGCCGCGCCCAGTCAAATACTGCGCCTTACCCTGACTAAAGAGTACTGGCAACGGTAAATGACCACCAATGCTGTAGGTCAGCGTACGCGCTTGCACGTTGACTATCCCACCTATCATGGTGACGTGCTTACCCAGCTTGCAGTTAAGCAAGCTGCGATTGATGTGAACTAACACATCGGAAGGCTTAAAGGGCGGCAATACACCACCACGCCGTGATTCGTACAGCAGACGGGTGGTCATGAATTTAAGCAATACGGTGACAAATGCAGACGAAGCGCCATGCCCGGAGACATCCGCCAAATAAAAGGCTACGCGGTTCTCATCGAGCCGAAAGTAATCGACAAAGTCACCAGACAAATACAGTGAAGGAATGATCTGGTGCGCAAACTGCAAGCCATCAACCAACCAGGGCGTTTCCGGCAGCATGTTCATCTGCACTTGTCGGCCGGCTTTCTGGTCTTCTTGTAGCAAGCTCAAACTGGCCTGGAGCTCTTGATTGGCGGCTTCAAGCTGGTCGCGATAACGCTGATTCTCTAAACGCAGCCGCGAACGATCCAAGGCCCTGCGCACCGAGTGCTCAAGTACCGCCAGATCTTCCAAGGGTTTAATTAGATAGTCGGCAGCGCCCAAACGCAGCGCCTCGACGGCATCGCTCATCACGCCGGCGCCAGACACCACAATGATCGGGGTTTGCACGCCAAGGGCGGTGATTCGGCGGATCAGCTCAAGACCATCAACCTGCGGCATGCGCAAATCACAAATCAGCAGATCAGGTTGCTCGCGCTCAAACACCTCAAGCCCCTGCAATCCATTAGTGGCCTGCAGAACATTAAAACCGCTGTCTTCGAGGTAGGCTGCGAGGCTCGCTCGGACGACGTCATCGTCATCAATGATCAGCAGCGTGGCACTGGAATTGTGCATTGGCTATCCAGGCAAACAACGCCGGGGACGAGTTAAAATTGGCACCAGGGCGCGGGCATTGGTGCGTTAGCGAGGCTGAACTTCAAGGCGCAGAAGGTACTCCCATCTGCTGAGCGGTTCAAGCCTGAGCCGATCGTCGCCCCACGTCTTTACACCTCAAATCAGGGAGGGTTATAAGAACGTCTGGACGTGCAGCCATAGAATAAGAGGAAAGGATTTATGAGCCGAACTGATCGTATCTATAGCGAGAAACGCGACTACATTCGCATGCAGATGGAAGCCTCAGTCACCCTAATCCATGACGGCCAGGAGACACCGGCGCGCTGCCTCGATCTTTCCAGTACCGGCATGCAGGTAGAAGCCACCAGCAACCTAGTGATGGGCCAACTGGTAAGGGTGCACATCGCCTCCGACCACGAAAAACTATCTGGACTGGATGCAGAAACTGAAGTCGTGCGCGTTATCGACTTGGGCGATGGTCGACAATCGTTGGGACTGACTATCTTGTCGATGAACTGACCGACGCTCAGCCACTGAAAACAATAAAGGCGGCCAAGGCCGCCTTTATTGTTTGTATCGATATCACTCAAAAATCATCGACTACTTGACCGTCGGTCACCTTGAATTCGCGATTCTGTAAATACGCATTGCGAATAAACACGTATTTATCACCGGTGATCATTTTTTCCGCAGACAGCAGACTGGCACGGGTGTCGATTACTTCGAGGCCATGAATACTGTTACGTGCCGGCACGTCGCCAATGTATGGGTAAGGCTGCAGCATACTGTCAGGAATCTTGCTGACGGCATCACGCGCCGTGCTCGGACCGAGTAGCGGCAAAATCAGATAGGGACCGCTGCCCACTCCCCAGACACCAAAGGTCTGACCGAAATCTTCATCACTTCGGCGCAAATCCATCTTGTTGGCCACATCAAAAAAGCCCAACAAACCGAAGGTGGTATTAAAAATCAGCCGACTGGTATCAACCCCCGCCGCATGCACCTTGCCTTGCAACAGGTCATTTGCCAGATTGCCAACATCACCGACGTTACTGAACATGTTATGCACGCCATCTTCAAGAAACTGCGGCATGACGGCTTGATAGCCTTGCGCCAACGGCTTAAGCGCATAGGTATCGAGGGTATCGTTGAAGGTGAACACCGGCCGGTTAAAGCTCTCCCAGGGGTCATCTTCGCTGGCGGCTTGCGCCATCAACGGCAGTAACGCCACCCCGGCACAGACAACCAGTTTGCCCAGTTGCTGAGCCCAATTTGCCGCTATTACAGCCATAGTCTTTTACTCCACTGTGTCATTCACCAGCCGCGCAGCCGGTTATCCTGCGCGCAAGTATAAAGCCTGAAGTGCCGAGTTAGGCAGTCACCCACTGACTTGAAGCAATAGCGCGCAATGACCCAGCTTGACTCGGATCAGACAAGCACGCCGCGTTTGGCTTAATCTACCAACAGGCGGCGCAATCTGCCGCGCTGGTAAGCACTTAAGTTTTACTCAGGGAGACCGTTATGCCTGCACACCTGCAGCAGCAACTGCAAGAGCTTCGCAATCAACTGGCGCAAAAGCCTTCACTCAGTGATGCCGAGCGCGCAGAACTGAGCGCGCTTATGCAGGAGATCGACCAGCAACTGGCACTAGGCGCCAGCAACCAGCCAAGCGCCTCACTGACCGACGGGATAAATCTTGCCGTTGAGCGCTTCGAGGCCGAGCACCCAACCCTTGCCGCAACCTTGCGCAATATTGTCCAAAGCCTGGCCAATATGGGCATCTAATGCCCCCACGCAGACGGTGAACGGCAACGACTTATTGCCGCACCAAGCGCCGATTGTCCGCCTGCACGGCGGACATGCTGCGGTACGGGTTGATATCCAAGCCACCGCGGCGCAAATAACGGGCATACACCGTTAATGCTTGCGGTTTAAGCAGGCGCTGCAAATCAAGAAAAATCCGCTCGACACACTGCTCATGAAAATCGGCATGCTGGCGAAAGCTCACCAGGTAACGCAAGAAACTGCCGTGATCCAAAGCCGCCCCTTCGTACTCGACCACCACAGTGCCCCAATCTGGCTGACCGGTAACCGGGCAGTTAGAGCGCAGCAAATGGCTGTGCAACGACTCGCCAATCACCCGCCCCGGCTCGCAACGCAATAGCTCTGGCTGCGGCTGGCTGTAGTCCTCAATGATCACTTCCAGCTCGTCGATACAAACGCCGGGCAGGCGCGCAATCCCCTCGACCTCAACCTCCGTCAAGCTGCGCAACCGCACGGTAACCGGCGCGCCAGCAGCGCCGGAAAGATCACTCTGCAGCACCGTCGCCAATTCGTCGCGCGTGGCGAATACGCTTTGATTCAGCGAGTTCAGATACAGCTTGAAGGATTTGGACTCGATGATATTCGGCGAGTCGGCGGGAATGGCAAACTCGGCAATGGCCACCACCGGCTTGCCCGACGGAGTCAGCCAAGACAACTCATAGCAGTTCCACAGATCGACGCCCTGATAGGGCAGCGTCTGGGCGGTTAAGCCCAGCTCCGCCCACTTTGCCGCGCGAGGAATCGGGAAGAGCAACGCCGGCGTGTACGTGGCGACATATTCGCTGGCTTTGCCCAGCGGTGAGTGTTCTGCGGCAGGATGCATGGGCGAAAATCCAAATTTGAACAGAAGGCGATTGTATCCAATTTGCCGGCTGTTTTGAGCGCCACGCACAACCCGCCAGTAGCCCCGGCGTTAGCGCGCTACTGGCGCATGCCGTGACCACTGATCAGCTGGCGAATGCACTGCCAATAGAGCAGCACGGCCGTCAGCAACATCAAGCCAATGGCCACACAGATACTCAGATAAGACACCCCGAGAATCCCGTAACGAAAGGCATTGACCATATGCAGAATCGGATTGGCCAGCGACACCGCCTGCC
>JAURXE010000226.1 GCA_030654635.1 Pseudomonas sp. | reverse complement strand
TCGAACAGGCTGGCCAGCGGGAAGGCCTTGCGGTCGGCCTGCACGCGGCCACCTTCGAGACGGGAAATATCCAGCAGGTCGCTGATCAGGTCTTCGGCCGAGCGCAACGAGCTGTCCAGTTGGCGCACCAGTTCCTGGGCGTCCTGGGGCAGGGTGGCGGTCTGGTGGGAGAGGGCGGCGGAGAACAGCCGGGCGGCGTTCAGCGGCTGCATCAGGTCATGGCTGACGGCGGCGAGAAAGCGGCTTTTCGACTGATTGGCGTCCTCGGCTATGCCCTTGGCTTCGCCGAGCGCCTGGTTGAGCGCGGAGAGTTCTTCGGTGCGTTGCTCGACCCGTTGTTCCAGGCCTTCGTTGGCGGCAATCAGCGCCTGTTCAGCCTGGCGAAACGCGGTGATGTCGGTGAAGCTCATGACGAAGCCGCCGCCCGGCATCGGGTTGCCGATCAGCTCGATCACCCGGCCATTGGCAAACTGTCGCTCGGAGCTGTGGGCATTGCCTTGGCGCATCCAGTTCAGGCGTTTTTCGATCTGCGCCTCGGTATCGCCGGTGCCAAACAGCCCGCGTTCGGCGTTGAAGCGGATGATGTCGGCAATCGGTCGGCCAATCCGTACCAGCCCATCGGGGTAGTCGAACAGTTGCAGATAACGCTGGTTCCAGGCCACCAGTCGTAGCGATTGGTCGACCACGCTGATGCCCTGGGTGATGTTTTCAATCGCCCCTTGCAGCAGCGCGCGGTTGAACTGCAGCACTTGCGAGGCTTCGCCGACGATGCGCACCACGTCGTCGACCTGCATCTCGCGGCCTTCGATGGCGGCCTTGACCACCGCGCGGGTAGAGGAGGCGCCGAGCACCCCGGCCAGCAAGCGCTCGGTATGGGCGATCCACTCGCTGTTGGCCGGTTGCGTGGGGTTGAATTCGCGGCCCTGGCGCTGGGCGAAACGCAGAAAACTGTGCTGGGCGCGTTCTTCGCCGACAAAGCGGCCGGCCAGCAGCAGCAGGTCTTGCAGCTGCACCGCCAGCAGGGTGCGACTGCTGGGTCGCAGGTTGCTGTCCTGGCCGATAAAGCGGCTGGCCTGCCAGTGCTCGGAGACCCGGGTGCGCGACAGCATGGACACCAGGGCAAACACCAGCCAGTTACAGGCCAGGGCCAGCACCACGCCCTGGGTGAGTGGGTCGATGGGCAGTCCGAGGGCGTTGCTGGTCAGCCCTTCAAGGCCCGGAAACAACCCCAGCGACCAGCTGAGGCCGCGTGCCACCTGCGGCAGCACCAGGCAGTAAAACCACAGCAGCGCGCCGACCGCCAAGCCGGCAAATACCCCGCGGCGGTTGGCTGGCTTCCAGTACAGGGCGCCGAGCATCGCCGGTGCCAGCTGGGTGACGGCGGCGAAGGCGATCTGGCCGATAGTGGCCAGACTGGTGGTGGAGCCCAGCAGCCGGTAGCAGACATAGGCCAGCAGCAGAATCGCCAGAATGCTCAGGCGCCGCACGCTGAGCATCCAGTAGCGAAACACCTCGAAAGGCCGCTCGGCGCTTTGCCGGCGCAGCAGCCAGGGCAGCAGCATGTCGTTGGAGACCATGGTCGAGAGGGCCACGCTGGCGACAATCACCATGCCGGTGGCGGCCGAAGCCCCGCCGATAAAAGCCAGCAAGGCCAACAGCGGGTGGGCTTCGGCCAGTGGCAGGCTGATCACAAAGGAGTCGGCCACCACCCCTGCGGGCAGCAAGAGTTTGCCGGCCAGGGCAATCGGCACCACAAACAA
>JAURXE010000221.1 GCA_030654635.1 Pseudomonas sp. | reverse complement strand
GGTCGACAAATCCATCACGGTATCGGAGCCCCAGCGGATGCCCCAGGTCAACTTGGCGACTTCTTCTTCGATGGACGAACCCAGCGCCGAGTTGCCGATGTTGCCGTTGATCTTCACCAGGAAGTTGCGGCCGATAATCATCGGCTCCAACTCGACGTGGTTGATGTTGGCCGGGATGATGGCGCGCCCGCGGGCGATTTCTTCGCGGACGAACTCGGCGGTGATTTCTTTCGGCACGCTGGCGCCGAAGCTTTGCCCGGCGTGCTGAGCGGTCAACAAGCCAGCAGCGCGGGCCTCTTGCAGCTTCATGTTTTCGCGGATGGCGACGTATTCCATCTCGGCGGTGATGATGCCTTGGCGGGCGTAGTGCATCTGGCTGACGTTAGCGCCGGCTTTGGCGCGACGCGGGTTACGCACGTGGGCGAAACGCATGGCGGTCAGCTCGGGATCGGCCAGACGCTCCAGGCCGAAGCTGGAACTCAGGCCGTCGAGCAATTCGGTGTCGTTACGGTCTTTGATCCAGCTCGAACGCACATCGCCCAGGCCTTTACGCACGTCGATGGTCGCGGCCGGGTCGGTGTAAGGGCCAGAGGTGTCATAGACGATCACCGGCGCATTCACTTCTCCGCCAAATTCAGTTGGGGTGACGTCCAGACTGATCTGGCGCATCGGAACGCGGATGTCAGGGCGCGAGCCCTGCACATAGATTTTTTCGGAATTGGTAAAGGGTTGTACGGACTGCTGATCAACCTGCGCGCTTTCGCTCAGGTGGCTGGCACTCGAGCTCTTACGGCTCAGATTTTTTTCTTCGGCACTCATCAGGTGATTCTCCACAACTGCTGCAAGGCAAGAATTGTCGGAGCAAACCTGAAAAGTTTGGGGCACCAGGGCTGGTGCGAGAGGCTCGTTGGGCGAGCCATCTTGTTCCCTACGCAGGCTTTAACCTGATCAGGTTCAACGGGATCCGAAAAAATTCGATCTCAGCCTCAACTCAAGGCACCCCGACAAGAACCTGGCTAGTCTAATCAAGCCGCCCGGATAAAACCAACCCGCAAGTCAAAAAACCAGACCGCTCAGTCGGAATGTGCCGCACCCCCTGTCGGCTGAGGGATTGTTGCGCTAAAGCAACATAGCTTGTTGCAAACTGAAGGTTTGCCACTAATAGTCCCCTTGACCCCTACAGCAACGCCGCTTAGCCTTGCTGACCATCGCCAATTTCAGGATTACCGCATGTTGCGCAGACTCTCTCTGGCTGTTGCCGTGGCCGCCGCTTCCAGCGCAGCCGTCTGGGCAGCAGAAACCCCGCAATCGAGCAAGACCGACCTGGTTTCCGTCTATCAAGAAGCCGTCAATAACAACGCCGCCCTGGCCGCCGCCCGGGCCGACTACCTGGCCCGCGTCGAAGCCGTGCCCCAGGCGCGCTCGGCCTTGCTGCCCAACCTGTCGGCCGAAGGCACCGTGCAAAGCACCCGCACCGCACTCGACACCCCGTCGAACACCGGCACCCGCAGCGGCAACAGCTATCAGGCCAACCTCAGCCAGCCGCTGTTCAACGCGGCCGCCTGGTTCCAACTGAAGGCCGCCGAAGCCAGCAGCGAACAAGCCTCGCTGGACTTCTCCGCCACCGAGCAAGACCTGATTCTGCAAAGTGCCCAGGCTTACTTCAACGTGCTGCGCGCCCAAGACGGCTTGGCCACCAGCAAAGCCGAAGAAGCCGCCTTTAAGCGCCAACTGGACCAATCCGTAGAACGCTTCGATGTGGGCCTGTCGGACAAAACCGATGTACTCGAATCGCAAGCCGGTTATGACACCTCGGTGGCGAACCGGATCATCTCTCAGCAGCAAGTAGACGACGCCTTCCAGGCCCTGACCACCCTGACCAACCGTGACTACAGCGCGGTTGACGGCATGCGCCACAGCCTGCCGATCCTGCCGCCGACCCCCAGCGATGCCAAAGCCTGGGTCGACACCGCCTCGCAGCAAAACCTGCGTTTGCTGTCGAGCAACTTCGCCGTCGACGCCGCCGGCGAAGCCCTGCGCCAGAGCAAGTCCGGCCATGCGCCGACACTGGCTGCGGTGGCCAGCTATGGCAAAGGCGACAACGACAACTTCGGTTTCAGCAATCAAGCCCCCCTGTCCCCGTACAGCGGCGACGTCGAGCAAAGCACCGTCGGCCTCAAGCTTAATGTGCCGATCTACAGCGGCGGCCTGACCAGCTCGCAAGTGCGTCAGTCGTTCGAGCGTCTTAATCAAAGCGAACAATCACGCGAAGAACTGCGTCGCCAAGTGGTGCAGAACACCCGCAACCTGTACCGCGCCGTGACCTCCGACGTGCAACAGGTGCAAGCCCGCAAGCAATCGGTAATCTCCAACCAAAGCTCGCTGGAAGCCACGCAAATCGGCTACCAGGTCGGCACCCGTAACATTGTTGACGTGCTCAACGCCCAGCGCTCGCTGTACGCCTCGGTGCGCAACTACAACGACGCACGCTACGGCTACATCCTCAACAACCTCAGCCTCAAGCAAGCCGCCGGCACCCTCAGCCCGGCCGACCTGAGCGCCCTGGCGACCTTCCTCAACAAGAACTACAACCCGGACAAAGATTACCTGCCACCCGACTTGGCCAAGGCCGCCGAAGCGCAACTGCGCGGCGACCCGAACTACTGATAACTGCAGCCAATAAAAAACCCGCCAAGTGCGGGTTTTTTATTGGCTGCAGTTAAATGTTGCAGATCTTGTTTTCTAGGGTGGGCTAAAGCCCACCCTACGTTTTGCATTCAATACCTAACTGGCACAGACCCTTTAAATTGGGCGAATGCTGTTAGTGCTGCAACAACCCCTGGACTCCAGCGAGCAACCGCTGCAGCGCACCCTGATTGGCTTTAACCACGGCCAGCCCTGCGGCGGCCATGGTCTCGGCGTGAGTCGGTTGCTGCAATAAGTCATTGAGTGCGGCCGCCAGCGCCGGTGCATCGGCAACCTCTTGCAAGGCTCCGGCATCACGCAGCAGGGAGGCGATTTCCGTGAAGTTAAACAGGTGCGGGCCGCTGAGCACCGGCACGCCGAGGGCCGCCG